>JAKSBZ010000022.1 GCA_022360875.1 Cytophagales bacterium
ATTGGCTTCTGTCTCTCACCATTTAAAGTTCGAAGCCAGTTTAGCAACTTCAAATCTCATTTTTTCACAATGAACAATGGCCTGGCCGCCAACCACATAAATTCAGTCAGCCAGGACTCCAGCGGTTACTTGTGGCTGGGTACAATGTCAGGGCTTGTGCGATTCAACTCCAGTGGTTTCTCTAACTTCCGAAGCCCTTTCAACCCGCCTGCCTCGCTGAGACAGGAAGACGTACAAATACTTCTGAAAGACTCCGAAGGAGCGTTGTGGCTGGGCAACCGCGCCAACAAACTGATTCGATTCAACCCAGAAAACTACGAAATCACCTCCTACGCCTACGAAAATGAAGAAACCATTGACGGTCACGGTGAATTCAACTGCATGTTTGAGAGCGCAGACGGAAGGCTTTGGATGTCGGCTGTCAATGAAGGGCTATTCTACATCGACAAAGAGCGGAAACTAATCCGAAAAAAACAGGACATACTAATCCGCCCGATGTGTACCGACGGAGCCAGAGGGTTTTTCGGAATTGACTCCCGTACGCTTTACCACTTTAGCGGCAACGGCGAATTGCTTTGGAAAAAAGAGTTTTCCGAAAACATCTCGCTTTCCTCGCTGCAGTACCACGCCCCAAGCCATACTATTTGGATCGGCACTTATTCCCAAGGACTTTTATGCTGCAGTCCCGACAGCGGCCAAATTCTTCGGCGCCACTCCGTCAACAACTCTAGCGCGCTTTTTCCTTTAAATGAACGGTATATACTCGCAGGCACATGGCGGAACGGACTCTACGAACTTGATCTCCAAAACCACTCATATAGAAAACTGCGCCTAGCCTGTTCAGAAGAACATGACGATCCTCAGATGATTTATTCCATTTTCCGAAGCAGATGCGGCTCCCTGTGGTTCGGATCCGAAAAAGGCCTCATCCAAACCCTCCCGGAAACGGACGCCGAAGGCCGTGCGTTTCACTTCGAAAGCGTGCAGCAAAATTCCATTTTCAGCATTCACAGAGACAGTGCCTCTAACTGGTGGATCGGCACAAGAGGTGAAGGCCTTTTTCTAAAAGAAACCGGAAAAACAATCCGCCCTGTTCGCACCATAGGAGACCATAAACTCTTCCGTTCGATGCGGTCAATCATTGCCGACAAAGACGGATCCATCTGGATAGGAGGCGGCAACGGCATTCTGAAATTCAGCTACCGCAACGGTTATTTCTCCGAAACTGAACGCTTTTTGCCCAAACCCTCCGACCCAAACAGCCTTTCCGGACGCCGCGTGATGCACCTTTTCGAAGACTCGCGGGGAAGCATCTGGGCCGGCACCATGTTCAACGGGCTTAACCGAATCGACAAAAGCCCGTCAGGCGAATATCACCTTACAAAATATAAAGCGCACAAAGGCAAGAAAGGCTTTTTGCAAAACAGCCGAATAAGCCAAATCGCAGAAGATCAGCAGGGAAACATTTGGGTGGCCACCTATTCAGGACTTCACCTTTACAACCGGAAGGAAGATTTTATTGAAGAAATAAAAATCAAGCTTTCAGAAAAAAACAGAGAAAAATCGGAAGCCTGTATCCTGACTATGCTCTTTGACTCAGAACAACGTCTTTGGCTGGGCACTCCCAACGGGCTGATCTGCGGAGAATTCAAAAATAAAATACTGGAGGTGACCAAGCATTTCCGCCAGACTGACGGGCTGCCCAACAACCGGATACATTCCTTAACGGAAGACAGTACGGGCAACCTCTGGATTGCGACAGCAAAAGGGCTGGCCCTGCACCGGAAAGAAGACGGGAGAATCATCCGCCTCCAGAAAGAAAACGACAGAATACCAAACGATGAATTCGAACCCCGCGCGTCATTTCAGACGACTGATGAACAAATTGCACTGGGCACTACACACGGCGTTCTGCTTTTCGATCCCCACAAGCTTTCACTCCCCGCTTCACCAAGCCGGATTCTCATTGACACTTTCCAGGACCTCAGCGAAACCGACAGCAAGAACAAACTGTCACAGAAATCGCTTTTGTGCAAACGCCTCAGCGAAAACGGAGAACTGCGCCTGGACTATTCCGAAAACAGCTTTATGCTGGGCGTTTCCATGCTCGATTTCAAACACAAACAAGACAATCCGCTCTTTTACCGGCTTCGCGGCTTTTCCGACAAATGGCAGGAGGCGCACAACAACCATATTGCATTTTACAATCTTCCCGCCGGAGAATACAATCTTGAAATCAGCTATTCCCCTACCGTAGTGGGACAGGGGCGCGTTCATCAAAACCTTCTTATTCACATCCTTCCTCCCGATTGGCGTTCGAATGCCTCGTATTTGCTATATTTTCTGTTGTTTGCTCTTGCAGGCGCTTTTCTAATCCGGCTTCACAGAAACAAACTGCGGCTGAAAAAAAGACTGAACATCATCCTTTCCGAGCGAAGCGCGAAAGAACAGCGGCAGCTTTTCAATCAACAAAACAAACTGAATGAATCGGTTCCGTCGGCCTGTGCACGACACAAAAATGAAGAGGAAAAATTCCTGAAACAATGCGCGGAAATTATCGAAAAACACATGGCCAAAACCGGTTTCAGCCAGGAAGTGCTTTTGCAGGAAATCGGCATGAGCCAATCTTCGCTATACCGAAAAATCAAAAAACTGACGGGCCAGACGGTCGTTGCATTCGTTCGGAAAGTTCGACTGGATAAAAGCGCGCAGCTTATCGCTCAGAATTCCATGAGCATCAAAGAAGTTGCCTTCACAACTGGATTCAACGACATGAAATACTTCCGAAAATGCTTTAAGGAAGAATTCGGTGTGCTGCCCTCGGAATTCGCCAAACAAGCCAAAGAGCTGGCCGATTCTCGTGCTTAGCGATCGCTCCCCTTCCCATTCATCGGCTCTTTAAACGATGCTGCTGTTCATTTGGAAAAAGAGGACAAATTCGTCTGTTCAAGGGGGTATTTTCAGCCTTGCTCTTTCTAACTTTCTCACTTTAACACACTTACCGAAATACCTTCTTTAAAAAAAATGACCTGCCTGCCCACCCTGTTTTCTCAAATTTTCTCTTTATAAAAAAACTAAACACGCTACTTTAGCCCTGCAATTTTTTACCCGGCAATCCTTTTTTTCTGCCATAAAAGAGAAAACACTAATATAATCCTTTATTAAAATGAAAAAATTTTGCTCGCTCGGCCTGCTTATGCTGCTCGCCATTTTTGTAGGATGCTCGCAATCCAATAATGATGATCCGTGGAAAACAGTAGAAAAACAGTACCTCCGCTCCACCCTAAAAACAAAAGCAACAAAAGAAGGCCGAGTGCCGAGAACAATCAGAGACAACAAACTTGCCCTAACCCACAAGGGCTTCGACTGGACACTCGGATTCTACAGCGGCACGCTGTGGAACCTTTACAAAAAAACCGGCGATGAGGCATGGAAAAAAAAGGCAATTGCCTACACCATGCCGATCAAAAAGCACCAGTTTGTAAAACACAGCCACGACCTCGGCTTTGTCTTCATGTGCTCGTTTGGCCACATGTATGAAGAAAATCCTTCGGAAGAAACGAAAACAGTGCTTGTAAACGCCGCAAGAAGCCTTGCCTCTCGCTTCAGCGAAAAAACCGGCTGCATACAATCGTGGGGACCAAGACCAGGAAGAGGCTGGAAATACCCTGTAATCATCGACAACATGATGAACCTTGAGCTGCTCTTTGAGGCCTCAAAAATGTCGGGAGACAAATCGCTTTACAATCTGGCCGTCCGACACGCTGACACCACGCTGAAAAATCATTTCCGCCCTGACGGAAGCTCCTACCACGTGGTGGACTATAACCCGGAAACCGGAGACGTGCACGTAAAAGAAACCGCTCAGGGATTTGCCAACAACAGCGCATGGGCCAGAGGTCAGGCTTGGGCTATTTACGGCTATACGGTGTCTTACCGCTACACCAAACAGAAAAAATACTTGGAGCAAGCTATCAAGACGTTCAACTTCGTGAAAAATCACAAAAACCTGCCTAAAGACCTGATTCCTTACTGGGACTTCGACTGCACGGACATTCCAAACACACCGCGCGACGCCTCCGCAGCCGCCATTATCGCTTCGGCACTATACGAGCTGAACGAGTACGATCAGTCTTTTGATTACCGCGGATACGCCGACCGCATGGTAGCTTCGCTTTCTTCAGAAAACTATCTGGCCAAAGAAGGTGAAAATCAGAATTTTGCGCTAATGCACAGCGTGGGAAGCATTCCGCACAAAGTAGAAATTGACGTGCCGCTAAACTACGCCGATTATTACTTTACAGAAGCCCTGCTTAGAAAAGAAAACGCCGTTTCGAAATAAACGATCAAAAGACTGCATCGGCCAGTTGCCTAAATGGCCGGTGCAGTCTATCAAAAACACAATTGGATGGAGATTATGCTTTTTAATAAAATCCACTGATAAAATCAAGAAGATTGTGAACCACAATATCTCTGCGACACCGTTTTCCTTCATCTCTCACGACTTCACTCTCAGAAGACTATCAAAAAACATCTTAATCAGACAAAATAAAAGTTGATTTAAAAACAAACATAGGTTAAATTTATCCAATATTGTTTTTCATTTGGATGTGAACACAATAGACAATTGATGTCAAAAAATAATTTTTATTTTTTTAAAGTAAATATTTCTATGAAAAAAAAATTCTTGACGCTGTGTATGCTCTTGTTGGTTTGTGGCTGGGGACATGCTCAAAGAAAAAAATTATTGCTCAACAAAAACTGGAAGTTCACATTCGGCCATGTGGTGAAATGGAACGGGCCTTCAGAAAGAATCAATCTGCCGCACACCTGGAACAACCTTGATGCCCTGGGCGGCAATATCGACTACTACAGAGGACTGGGAAATTATGAACGCAAAGTCTTTATAGAACCAGAGTGGAAAGGCAAGCGCCTTACTCTGAGATTCCTGGGCGCTAACAGCATTGCCAATGTGTTCGTCAACGGAAAACATGTGGGTGAGCACCGGGGCGGCTACACGGCATTTGCCTTCGACATCAGTGATTTTGTAAACTACGGAAAAGAAAATTCCGTTTGGGTGCGGGTTTCCAATGCACTGACTTTGGACGTAATGCCGCTGGTTGGTGACTTTAACTTTTACGGAGGTATTTACCGCGATGTAGAACTGTATGTCACCGATCAACAGAGCATCTCGCTGATGGATTACGGCTCGAAAGGCGTTTATCTGCACCAGCAAAGTGTCAGCAAAGAAAACGCCACCGTTCAGGCGATCATCAAAACCCAGGGGCTGAAGGACGCTCAGCTGCGCCTGCTGTTAAAAAACCGCGAAGGCAAAGTGCTGCAGACTAAAGAAATCGATAAAGAGAAACATCTCAAGGGCAAAGACACCTATTATCTGCCGCTAGAAATCTTGAAACCGCACCTCTGGAATGGAAAAAAAGATCCGTACATGTACAGAGTAATTGCACAGGTGGTTGATAACGGCCAGGTAATCGACGAAGTATCCGAGCCGCTGGGACTGCGATACTTTCGCGTAGACCCTGACAAAGGGCTTTTCCTGAACGGCTCGCATCTGCAGGTTCGCGGCGTGTGCCGCCACCAGGACCGACCGGAGCTCGGCAATGCACTTTCGAAAATCCACCACCTGGAAGATGCCGAAATCATGGAGGAAATGGGCGCCAACGGCCTGAGAATGTCGCACTACCCTCACGATCCGTATATGTACGACCTGATGGACGAAAAAGGATTCGTTGTCTGGAGCGAAATTCCGTTTGTAGGTCCGGGCGGCTACCGCGACAAAGGATTCGTAAACATGGAGAGCTTCAAAGCAAACGGAAAACAACAGCTCATCGAAATGATCCGCCAGAATGTCAACCACCCTTCAGTGCTCTTCTGGGGGCTTTTCAACGAACTCAAAGAAAAAGGCGACAACCCTGTGCCGTACCTGAAAGAACTTCAGAAACTGACGCGCAAGGAAGATCCTTACCGCATCACCACGGCGGCGAGCAACCAAAACGGCGACATCAACACAATCACCGACCTGATCGCCTGGAACAAATACAACGGCTGGTACGGCGGAAAAGTAAGCTCTATTGCCCTGTGGATGGACAAAACGCATGAAGTATTGCCGGATACGCCAATCGGCATCAGCGAATACGGAGCGGGCGCCAGCCTTTTCCACCAGCAGGAAGAGCTTAAAAAAACCAACCCGGTAAGCTACTGGCATCCTGAGAACTGGCAAACGCATTTTCACGAAGGTTTTTGGGAAGCTATCGACGAGCGTCCGTTCATGTGGGGAACTTTCATCTGGAACCTCTTCGATTTCGGCGCCGCGCATAGAACCGAAGGAGAAAAACCGGGCAAAAACGACAAGGGAATCGTTTCTTTTGACCGCAAAGACAAAAAAGACTCATTCTACTTTTACAAAGCAAACTGGAATAAGGAAGAGCCAATGGTCTACATTGCTGAGCGCAGACTGTCCGAGCGCACCAAGAAAAACCAGACCATCAAAGTTTATTCAAACCAGAAAAGCGTCAGCCTGTCTGTCAACGGGAAAAAAATCAAAGGACGTAAAGGCAGTTACGGACGCTTCTATTTTGAGATCCAGCTCAAAGAAGGGGAAAACCGAATCACCGCGGCAAGCGGCAAACATCTAACTGACCAAATTGAACTTACTCTGGCAAAACAAACGCCAGCACTTTAAGAGGATAAATCAGGCGCTGGGACATTTTTCGCGCCTGATTTTTTTCATATTCAACCATTAAAATTATAGCCCATGGCAACAAAATATGAACTTCGCTATGCCTCGCACCCCGAGGACATGAAAAGCTACGATACCGAAAGACTCCGCAAGGAATTCGTAATCGAAGAAATCTTCGCTGCCGACACGCTGCAGCTGGTTTACTCGCTGTACGACCGCTACATTGTCGGGGGCGCCATGCCCAAATCAAAAGACCTGCCGCTGGAAACCATCGATCCGCTGAAAGCAAATTTTTTTCTTGAGCGCAGAGAGCTTGGCGTGATCAACGTCGGCGATGCGGGAAGCATTATGGTGGACGGCCAGGAATACCTGCTGCTGCATAAGGAAGCACTGTACATCGGACGCGGCGCGAAAGAAGTTATTTTCAAAGCCGGCGAAGGCCAGCCGCTGTTTTACATCAACTCTGCTCCGGCCCATCAGGCCTACCCAACCAAACTCATCACGCGTCAGGACGCCAACGTCATCGAGCTTGGATCAATGGAAGAATCAAACCACCGCGTCATCAATCAAATGATTGTCAGCAAGATCGTCGACTGCTGCCAGATGCAAATGGGCTTCACCGAACTGAAACCGGGAAGCGTATGGAACACCATGCCGGCACACGTGCACAACCGCCGAATGGAAGCCTACTTCTACTTTGAACTGGAAAAACCGCAGGCTGTCTGCCACTTTATGGGCGAAACCAGCCAGACACGCCATCTGTGGCTGAAAAACCACCAAGGGGTGCTCTCGCCTTCGTGGTCTATACACTCAGGATGCGGCACCTCCAACTACACTTTCATCTGGGGAATGGCAGGCGAAAACCTGGACTACGACGACATGGACAAAGCCCGTCCCGACGCGCTCCGATAATTTCAGGCATTTTCAAAATAAAAAATTTAAAACATGATACTCGAACAATTCAGCCTTAAAGGCAAACGCGCGCTCGTAACAGGGGGCACGCACGGCCTGGGCATGGCCATGGCCAAAGGCCTGGGAGAGGCCGGCGCCGAACTGATTATCAACGACGTGTTCAAAGAAAAGCTTGACAGCGCCCTGAAACAATACAAGGAAATGGGGCTCAAAGCTACGGGCTACGTTTTCGACGTGACAGACGAAGATACCGCCGAACAATTCATCGAGCGCATCGAAAAAGAAGTCGGACCTATTGACATACTGGTCAACAACGCCGGAATTATCCAGCGCACTCCTATGGAGGAAATGAAGGCTTCGGATTTCCGCAAAGTCGTCGACATCGACCTGGTAGGACCTTTCATTATGTCCAAAACCGTGGGAAAACGAATGATCCCAAGACGGGAAGGCAAAATCATCAATATCGGCTCGATGATGAGCGAACTGGGGAGAAACACGGTTTCGGCCTATGCATCAGCCAAGGGCGGCCTGAAAATGCTCACCCGCAACATGGCCACCGAGTGGGGAAAATACAACATACAAACCAACGGCATCGGCCCGGGCTACTTCGCCACCTCGCAGACCGAACCAATCCGAGTTGACGGCCATCCGTTCAACGAATTCATCATCAACCGGACTCCTGCCGCGCGCTGGGGCGATCCCTCCGACCTTGCAGGCACCGCCGTATTTCTTGCCTCGCCGGCGAGCAACTTCGTCAACGGACACGTGCTTTATGTAGACGGCGGCATCCTGGCCACCATCGGCAAACCTAGCAACGAAAACTAACAAAAGCGATTTTCCCGCTCCTCCAAAGGTTTCAGCGTTTCTTCTGAAGCCTTTGGAGGTCACAAAACCCAATCCAAAATCCGGCTCGAAGGTATCTTCGGCAAACACTGCCGCTTTACCCCAGCCTGTGATTTTTCATCAAGCACATCGAAACCAAACTGCAACATGAAACATTCCATTTCTTTTCTGACTATTTTACTAGGCCTGTGTTTTTCCTGTAAAGACAGCAAGTCTCAGAAAATCTTTTTTGACTTAAAAAACAATCTGAAAATAAAACGAACTTCCGAGCTCGTGCTCATTAACAGAACAGATTTTCAGAAAAAATGGAACAAAAAAACTGAAACAACGCATTTTCTGATTCTGGACGAAAAAGAAAACGAAATCCCCTTCCAGCTTGACGACCTAAACCTCGACGGAAAATGGGACCAACTGGCTTTTACACTGGATTTCCAGCCTCAGCAGACTCGCCGGATTTATTGCAAAAAAATTGAAAAAAACCCAGTGTATAAGGCATCCACCAATGTGAGGCTTGGCAAAGATGCTGAAAGCAACGGTTCCTTTGAAGACCTGAAAGCCGAAAAACGTGACCCGAACCACAAACCACAGGCAGTTCCTGTGCTCTACCAAATGGAGGGCATTGCCTGGGAAAACGACAAGGTAGGCTTCCGGCATTACTTCGACGATCGCAACGGCAAGGATATATTCGGCAAACGCACAGAAAAACTGGTTCTTGACAAATGCGGTCTTGTGGCCGACAATTACCATTCGCTGGCAGACTGGGGAATGGATATCCTGAAAGTCGGCCCGTCGCTGGGTGCCGGGGCGCTGGCGCTTGTTGATGCCGACGGCCTGCACCGCCTCGGCAAAACCGACGATTCCCACTTCCGCCTCATCGCCGAAGGCCCTGCGCGGGCCATTTTCGAAATCCGGTACGAAGGCTGGCGAATCGGAGAAAAAAGTTATAGCCTTACCGAACGAATATCATTAGCCAAAGGCAATCACTTTTATAAAAATGAAGTGTTTGTGGAAGGCGATGAAAAGGCACGCACTTTAGCCAGCGGCTTGGTAAATCTGCATTACGACGGTCAGCCGAAAAACACCAAAACCGATGCGCACGAGCTGCTTTACACCCACGGGAAGCAAAGCGAAAACCACGACATGCTCGGACTCGGCCTTCTGGTTCCTCTCACTTCTTCACTAGGAACCGGCATTACTTCCAATACCTCCGGAGACATCCGGAACACATTTTTTATAAAAATGAAAAACAAAGCCCGCAAAGCAAGCACCTATTACTGTTTTGCCGCCTGGGAATTGGCAGATAAAAAATTCGCTAAAGAAAACCCTTTTCTAGAGTACATGAAAGAGTGTTCTCTTCGCCTTGCGAACCCAATACAGGCACGTTAAAAAATTTCAGTCCGGCCTTCTAAAAATTTCGAAAGGTCGGACTATTTTTTCAAAAAACGACGGACTATTGCATTGCTTTCATTGACAAGCACCAAAAGATAAATTCCCTGGCCTAGTGCCCGAACGTCAATCTGACTTTCCTCAATCAACTTCCCCGACAACACTTCCGTGCCGTTTAAGGCAAAAATTTGATAGGTGAAAATCTGCCTTTCCGGAGCCACCAGCTTCAATTTGTCCGTAACAGGATGCGGACTGATAATCATAGGCAACACCGGTTTGCTCCGAGTCCCCGAACCGCGTATTTCAACCGTGTAATCTTCCACCTCGCCATATACAAAACGGCTGCAGGGATACGGAACCGCATAATATTTCATGCTAATTCTCAGACGGGTAAGTCCTTCCGCTGCAGACAGAGGAATCGTAAACTCTTTTTCCACTATTCCGTCTGCGCCTAAAGGCCCTTCCAGTACCGCTTCATCTTCGCCAAACTCTCCATTTTTATCAAAATCAAGCCAGGCCTTCCAATACACCGACTGCAACGCTCCTGCAAACCCCGCCTCCAACCGGAAAATGTTCGCTCCATATACCACCGGGATCACCTTGTGCGTGTAATCGCCATAGCCTCCGTTCGGACCGCTTTTGTTAATCGACGAACCCAGCTCCACGCGTTCAATCCACTCCCTTCTGGCATTCTTTCCCTCAGATCTGCAATATTCCGGCATAACTTCCAGCGTATTGAAAACCAGTTCCTCGCTAGGCGGAGAACGGTTTTCCTCTTCATCAACCGCCTCTACCGATACTTTGTAAGTTGTTTTCGGCTCCAGATTTTTTAAAAAGCACTCCTTCGTCTCCACAGAATCACATTTTTTGTCTTCCATCCAGACCACATAGCGAATCTTCCGATCGTCATTGGACGCGTCCCACGACAGCCTAACAGAATTGCCAGTCACCATTGATACTTGCAACTGCTTCGGAGCTTCAGGAGGATCAACATCCGGGAGTGCAGGAGTTATCACTGACAGCGTATCGCTCCAGAGCGATATATTTCCTGCCCCGTCCTTTGCCCTCACTCTGAACCAATAACGGTTCTGAGGATCCAAACCCTCAACCGTTGCCACAGTGTCTGACAGCGTTCCCCAAATCGTTTCATTAAGCATCAATTCATAGCTGTTTACTTCCGAATCATCCTTCGACCGGTTCCAAACCAGCTTTGCTTCGCGGAATTTTAGATCGGCAAGCGCAAGATTTTGCGGGACTGTCGGACAGGCCATATCATCAGTCGAATTCCCGTTTCCAATGCGGACGGTATAATCCTCCGTTTCTCCATAATCAATCTTCCGGCAAGCCTCCGGAACAGTTTCAAACTGCATCGCCACCCGCATTCGTGTTTCACCTTCCGGAGCGCCTTCCGGAACGATGAAATTGCCGCGAACAGCCTCCGCCCGGCTCGGCTCCGCGCTTAATATCTTTTCCTCCTCGCTGAATTCCTGATCCTGATTGAAATCTATCCACGCCGCAAAACCTTCAGCATAAACAGCCGATTGCCAGCCGGGAAGCACAGTCAAAGAATACTCTTTATTTTTATCCAAAGAAAAAACTACATCCGTGAAATCGGAATAACCTCCAACGGCTCCGGCTGAGGTATTTTCCTCATTGGCCAGCTCCACCTGAGCAATGAATTCATCAACTACCTTGCTCCCTGACACATCGCAATAGCCTGAAGGCGGCGCCAAAGTCGTAAACTCAAAAACCTCGCTGTAGCCAGAAAAACTCAGACCGCAGGAAGCTCTGACCCGAAACTCATAGCTCTCGCCGGCCTGAAGGTCTTCCAGACTTACTTGGTTTGAGGCAAGCCGAAGCTGCTTCCAGCTGCCTTCTCCATTTTTCCGGTATTCAGCCCAATAGCTTTCAGCTCCCTGCTCTTCCCACTCCAGCACTGCCCGATGCTCCTCCAGAAGAACAACTCTGATGTTCCGAGGAACCGGTGCTTCGCAAACTGGTCCGGTTATTCCACTTACAATAAGGGAAAATGCCTGTCTTTCTCCCTTCAAAGCTCCTTTGTGGCTTACCCGAATTGTATACACTCCTTCAGGATTGTTAACTGCAACATGCTCAACGGGGTCCACTCTGTTGTCTCCTCTGCTGGCGGGAGCTTCCGGCGAATCAGGATCCAGCCGCCAAGGTAAAAACTCCTCGCCCTCCCAGCTCAGCCTCAAATCCAAGTCATTCACCAATGCGGGCGTTGACAAGTCCACGATATTGCCCAGTATTTCTCCGTCTGGATCTGTCCAGCAAATTGTTGCTTTCAATGGTTCGTCTCCGGAGGCCAGAAATGTTTTCTCATACACGCCGCCCTCGTCCAGCACTTCTTCCGACAAATAAGACGAACCGCCGTGTCCGCTCAGCACCTGTGCCGCTTTGCCGGAGTTCATCAGCCCCCAGCCGAACCTATAGTCCGGTCCTTCAGAAGCTCCCGCTTCGTCTGCTGTGTGAATGGCAAGCCCTTTCAGCGTTGAAGCCCTCATAAAGCGTCCGTACAAATTGGAAAAATGCTGCTGGAGAAGCAGCAGACTTCCGGCAACGCTTGGCGAAGCCATCGAAGTGCCGCTTTTGAAGCTGTACGCTTCATCGTTTTCGGAGGTCGAAGAGTAGGTATGAACGCCTTTAGCCGACAAATCCGGTTTAATGCGACCGTCGTCAGTAGGTCCAAAACTGCTGAAATCCGACAATATCACCTGATTAGGCGAAGAGTAGTCATAGAGTTCGCGCACGGCCGCCACGGTAACCGAGTTTTTTGAACAAGCCTGCCCGGACAGCAAATCATAGCCTCCTTTGTTATTGATCTGGCTTTGCTGTCCCCTCAGATTGCCCGCCGAATTCACCATTAAGTAATACGGCGCATTATACATCACCAAATCCCAGTTCTTGGAATCCCAGTCATATTTTCCAAAAATATACAATGGAAGAA
>JAKSBZ010000150.1 GCA_022360875.1 Cytophagales bacterium
CGAAGGATCCGTACCGTTCACGCAGTAAGACAAAGCGCCGTAGGCAAATGCAGCGTCGTCAAGCGCGTTGACCGCCAGACTTACCGAGCTTGTGTCAGGACATGAACCCGGCGTAATATAAGTAACCGAATAGGTGCCCAGCGTGCTGGACGACAGATCCACCGTGCCCGTCGAAGCGCCGATCGAAAGGCCCGTAGGCGCGCTGAAGCTCCCGCCCGTCGTGCCTGTTACCAACGGGCTCGGATCAGACGCGTCCGCGCAGTAGCCCGCCTGACTGTAGTTGAAGGAAGCATTCTCCGACGCGCTGACCGTCAGACTGAACGTACTTGTGTTCGGACAGGCACCGGCAGTAAGGTAAGTTACCGTATAGCTGCCCGCCGTGCTGGCCGACAAGTCCACCACTCCTGTCGATGTGTTTAGCGAAAGGCCGGTTCCTGCAGAAAAACTGCCCCCGGAAAAACCGGATATTGTTGGACTTGGATCAGTGACATTAGAACAATAACTGACCGAAGAATAACTGAATGACGCATTATCGGCCGAAATCAAAGTAAGCTGCAAAGTTGATGTATCCGGACAGGTTCCTGCAGTAATATATCTCACTGAGTGGACACCTGATGATCCTGACGACAAATCAACACTTCCCGATGAAGAATTCACTGTCAAGCCTGAAACCGAACTGTAACTGCCGCCCGGCGTTGTCACAGAAGCCGGTGTCGGGTCAGTACCGTTCACGCAATAAGATGACGCAGAATAAGCGAACGACGGATTGTCTGCAGCACTTACTATCAAAGGAACAGTTGAACTGTTAGGGCAAGGACCGCTGGTTGTATAGGTCACAGCAAATGTGCCGGGCAGACTCATTGACAAATCCACCTCACCCGAACTGCCGTCTACAAACAACCCGTCAGTAGTGGCGAACGACCCTCCGGAGAGCCCCGATATTGTCGGTGAAGGATCCGAAATATTTGCACAATAACTGGTCGCTCCATAGGAAAATGAAGCGTCATCAGCTGCATTTATCGTCAAAGATACAGTTGCGCTGTCGGGGCAGGCTCCATTGGTCACATAAGTAACTGAATGATTTCCCAAAGCACTGTTCTGCAAATCAACAACTCCTTCAATGGATAAAATTGCCCCCGTGGTAGAATTAAAGGAGCCTCCAGGCAAACCGCTCACGGTAGGGACCGGGTTGGCTGCATTAGCGCAGTATACAGCAACAGGATAATTAAATGACGGATCGTCACTGGCTACGACAATCACCGACTCTGTCGAATTGTTCGGACAAGTACCGGAAGTCTGATAAACGACAGAGAAGCCTCCGGGGCTGCTGGCTCCCAAATCTATTTCTCCAGTTGTAGAGTTAATAATCAAACCAGATGGTGAAGAACTAAACGACCCTCCGGCAAGACCTAAAATCGATGGTGTTGGATCCGAATCGCTTGTACAGTAATTCATTTTTGAATAACTGAAATTAGCATTGTCAAGAGGACTAACAGTAAAACTCACTGCACTGCTGTCAGGACACGCACCTCCTGTTATATACTGGATAGAGTAGGTTCCCGAATTACTCAATGACAAATCAACTTCGCCGCTTGATGAGTTAAGCACCAGCCCGCTTGTAGATCCAAAAGTGCCTCCCGGCTGCGTTACACTGGCAGGACTCGGATCTGATGCATTTCTGCAGTAAGACGTTGCCCCGTAATTAAATGTGGCATTTCCCGAAGTTGCTACAGTTAAACTCACTGAACTCGAATTCGGACAAGCGCCAACTGTTGTGTAAGTCACCGAATATGTACCGGCAATACTGGTAGACAGATCGACAACACCGGTAGTACTAGAGATATTCAAACTGGACGAGGATGTAAAGACGCCTCCTCCTGCTCCCGAAACAACGGGTATAGGATCTGAAACATTTGAACAATAACTCGTGCTGGAATAACTGAAGCTGGCATTATCCGCTGCAGCAAGAGTTATATTGAACGTAGAGCTGTTAGGACATGTTCCAACAGTGGTATAAGTCACACTGTGCCCTCCAGGGCTTCCGGATGAAAGGTCCAACTCGCCGTTCGAAGAATTCACCGTAAGGCCTGTGGCCGAGCTAAAACTTCCTCCCGACACTCCCGTAATTGTCGGAAACGGATCCGTACCGTTCACACAGAAGTTTGATGACGCATAATTGAACTCTGCATTATCCAAAGCCAGTATAGTCAGATTAAACGTACTGGTATCCGGACAGCTGCCCTGGGTCTGATATTCTATCGCATAGGATCCATGTGTGCTTGCTGACAAATCTACAACACCCGTCCCGGAATTAATTATTATTCCTGAGGTAGATTGAAAAATTCCACCGGTAGTCCCGGTGATATTCGCTGCAGGATCACTTACATTCGCACAATAGCTGTTATTCGAATAAGTAAAAGCGGCCACATCGGCTGTCGATATGCTCATTGAAAAAGTGCCGTTATTCGGACAGGCTCCAGCTGTAGTGTAAGTAATCGTGTACGAACCGGCCGTGCTGGCTGAAGCGTCTACAACTCCTGTAGAGGACGAAATTGACAAGCCTACGGATGACGTGAAAGCTCCGCCCAGAAGACCGGTGATAGTTGGGACTGGATCAGAAATATTTGAACAAACACTGCCCGAGGGATAACTGAAACTTGCATCATCCGCCGCCAAAATACTGAGCGTCACTGTGCTGCTGTCCGGACAGGACCCTGAAGTCACATATTTGACAGCCATCGGGCCGGGAGTTGCCGTAGAAGGAAGAAACAATCCGGTGGAATTGTTGAAGGAAACGCCAGTCGGCATCGTAAACGTGCCGCCGGCAGTCCCAGTGATAGTAGGAGTCGGATTAGAACCGTTCGCGCAGTAAGAAGAAGAGGCATAATTAAAACCAGGATCATCGGAGGGCAAAACCGTAAAACTCACACTGCTGCTGTCAGGACAGGCACCGGGAGTAATATATAGAATGGAATAAACTCCTGCCGTGCTTGTTGACAAATCAACCTCGCCCGATGAGCCGTCAACAGTCAAACCAATGACTGAGCTGTAAGTGCCTCCCGCATTCGTTGCAGAAGGAGTGGGATCCGCATCCGCACTGCAATAGCTCGACTGACTGTAGCTAAAGGTCGCATCGGTAAAAGAGGACACCGTCAATGCCTGCGTGCTTGTATTAGGACAAGGGCCCACCGTCGTGTAAGTCACCGTATAACTTCCCAGTGTGCTCGCAGACAAATCAACTGCACCCGTCGAAGCATTGAGCGAAAGCCCTGTGCCCACACTGAAACTGCCTCCGGAAACACCTGTTATTGTTGGCGACGGATCGCTCACATTGGCGCAAAAAGTAGAAGCTCCGTAACTGAAGCTTGCATCATCGGCCGCAGCAAGAGTAAAATTCACTGTTGAACTGTTAGGACAGGAACCGGCTGTCAGATAAGATATAGAATGTGCCCCCGGAGATCCAGTTGACAAATCAATCTGGCCTGATGAAGAATTCACCGTCATGCCGCTTGCGGAACTGAAGGTTCCCCCAGGAGTGGAAACAGAATTTGGCGAAGGGTCCGTACCATTTTCACAATAGCTTGACATAGAAAAAGAAAAACTTGCGTCGTCAAGTGATGCTACCGTCAAACTAACTGAACTGGTATCAGGACAAGATCCCGGAGTAATATAAGTAACAGAATAGACCCCCAAAGTACTTGAAGACAGATTTACCTGACCGGTGGAAGAATTAATCAAAAGTCCGGTAACCGAGCTGAATGTTCCTCCCGTGGTACCAGAAATAGAAGGAGTAGGATCAGCTGCATTTGCACAATAACTGGCCGCACCAAAACCAAAAGTGGCATCTTCCGAAGCGTTAACAGTAAACGCCTGCCCGGCTGTATTCGGACACGTGCCGTTCGTCAGATAATTTATTGTGTAGGAGCCTGTCGTGCTTGCCGATAAATCCACAACTCCGGTAGAAGAATTTATCACAAGGCCGCTGCCTGCAGAAAAAGTCCCGCCAGACAAACCGGTTACCAAAGGTGCAGGATCAGTCACATTGGAACAAAAGGCTGCCGCCCCGTAACTGAATGATGCGTTGTCAGAGGGATTTATTGTCAAATTAATAGTTGTGCTTTCCGGGCAAGTTCCTGCCGTAGTGTAGGTCATCGTATGCGCTCCGGCAGAACTTAGAGACAAGTCAATCAAACCCGAAGAAGAGTTTACTGAAAGACCTGAAGCTGAATTATATGTTCCGCCCGAAAGCGCAACAAAAGACGGGCTGGGGTCGGTGCCATTAACGCAAAAACTTGAACTCGCATAATTGAAAGCCGAATTGTCCGCTGCATTGACCGTGAGATTTACGCTTGAAGAATTTGGACAGGTCCCTGATGTAGAATAGTTTATGGCATAAGAACCCGAAGAGCTTGCAGACAAGTCAACTTCACCCGAACTGGAATTGATAGCCAGACCAAGCGAAGAGCTAAATGTCCCTCCCGTTAAACCCGTAATTACCGGTGTGGGATCAGTCCCGTTGGCACAATAGCTTCCCGAACCAAAATTAAAACTGGCGTCGTCAGCAGCATTGATCGTCAAATTCACATCTGTAGTGTCCGGACAAGTACCAGTGGTCCGATAACTGACAGTCCGGCTTCCTGCCGTACTGGCAGATAAGTCAACCGATCCGGAACTGGCATGCACTGATATTCCCGCCGAAGAAAAGAAAATGCCTCCAGAGAGTCCCATTACCGTTGGAACAGGATCCACGCCATTAATACAATAACTTGAGGCGCCAAAACTGAAAGATGAATTGTCCGCAGTCTGTACCGTCAAAGCAACATCGCTCGTATCCGGGCAAGTCCCAGTGGTGATATACCGCACTTGATATGAATTGGCAATGCTTGCCGCAAGATCAACCACTCCCGAGCTGCTGTTAATAATAAGTCCGGCGCCGGCGCTGAACACTCCGCCGGCTAACCCGGTGACCGTCGGCGTCGGATCGGTTACATTCGAACAATAACTGGATGCCGAGAAATTAAAGGAAGGATCATCGGCAGCCAGCACGTTCAAAACCACATCCATTGTATCTGGGCAAGCTCCTACGGAGATATAACGCACCTGATAAGCCCCAGGAGTACTGGCCGACAAGTCAACTTCTCCCGATGAAGAGTTTATTGATAAGCCAGCACCGGAACTGAATGCTCCCCCTGACACTCCGGAGATCGTAGGCGTAGGATCCGAAATATTCTCGCAGTAGGAAGCTTGAGAGAAATTGAAAGAAGGATCGACTGGATCTCGAACAAAAACTGCTCCCAAAATACTGTCAGGACATTCCCCGTTAGTTCGATATTTAACCGTATAGTTGACTCCTGCCGTACTGGCCGCCAGATTTAAAACTCCAGTGTTCGAATCAATGGAAAGTCCCGATTCTGCCACGCTGAATGTTCCTCCAGGAGTGTTTACTGCCGGAATGCGAGGAGAAGTATTGGTGCAAAAATTCCCCCCGGGATAAGAAAAAGCAGGATTTTCCCTCTGGGTAACCCGCACCGAATCCGTAGTGCTGGTAGGACAGGTCGTTCCAGAAGTTGCGTAAGTAACAACATATTCTCCAAATGAACTAGAGCCTAAATCTACTTGCCCGGTGCCCGGATCTACAATCAAGCCTGAAGGAGAAACAGAAAACAGTCCCGTTCCCACACCAGAGATTGTCGGCATCGGATCGGAATCGTCCCCGCAGTAAAATCTTTCGGCATAATCAAATGATGTATCATCAGCAGGAAAGATCGTTATATTCTCGGAATGTGAGGCCGAACAGCCTCCGGATGTAGCATAAGTAACCGAATAGTTATTTGCCACGCTGGCGTCCAAGTCTATTTCTCCATCCGGAGCAAGCACAAGCCCTGCTGGGGTTGCTGAAAAGGTCCCTCCCATATCTCCAGTTACTACCGCTTCAGGATCCACATTATCTGAACAAAAAGAAGAGGCCCCGTACGTGAAAGTGGCGTCGTTTGCATTGACATAAGCGGTAACAGTGCTGCAAGGCAAATTGCTTTCATCCAAACAACCGGCTCCGTCCTCACCCCGCACATAATAAGTAGTGCTCGGAGCTGAAGGGGTGACTGCCAAGCTTGTTCCCGAGGTTTGCCCCACGGGTGTGCCTCCGCAGGTTCCCGTGTATACATGCCAGTTTGTTGCGTTGTTTAGCGTACCTGCAATATTAATCGTCACCGGATCGCCTGCGCACACACCAGCCTGAGACAGTGTTAGTACAGGCGTAGTCGGATCGTTACAAGTCGGACAAGTAATTTCCACCGTCACGCTGTGAACATTAACATATCTTCCGGCAACTGTCTCTGTATCATGAAATACTATAACCCAGCTTCCCTCAGGATCTCCCCCGTCAAATGAGCTGAGAGCTACATTAGGAGAAAAGCTGCCCGCTGTAGGATGCGACTGCCCGTCAACGCTTGTGCCTGCTTCATCATCAAAAATAGTTGAAACTCGGGAAAACACTGTTGTACCGGTATAAGATGATGAAGGAGAACCTCCAGTGCTATGATCAACCAATTTATAATTCCCTGCCATCATTCCTGGACGTTGTACTATATAAACCCCAAACTCTGCGCTTCTAAAGGTTCCATCTCCCGACACCGCTTCCCAGTCAATAGCCACATTAACGTCATCAACCGTTGCGGTATGGCACGGTGTTACATCAGAAGAAGAAACGGAAAGGGGATAAATACTCTGCGTATTATCTATTGAACGAAGCGTGGAGTCATACACGGTTATTACATGCTGTGCATATACATTCCCGGAATAAAAGAATAAAAAAGCGCTGACGGCAAGCAATATCCCGATGCTCTTAGAAAAATACCTGATTTTTTTTGAAAAGAATACTTCAAAACTATTCATGAACAATCAGTGCATTAAAAAAACACAACTCAAACAGCTTCATATCACTAATTGAATTCACAGGATATTGTTTTCACCATCACCGTCAGCTAACTTTTGCAAGCTGATTTCCTCTCAACAAAATTATTTTTTCATGTTAAACAATTAAGGATCTCCTGTCGCACACAAATTTTTGAAAAAAAAGACTGCCTTGTGAAATACACTCAAAGCAGTCTCTGCGAAACTTTTTTATGAAAATTCTTAAAAATCAGCCTTTGTATATCGGCAATTTCACAACCGTTGCCTTAAGACATTTTTTCCTTACTTGAATAAAAACTTCTGAACCCGCTTTAGCATATTCCTTTTTCACATAGCCCAAGCCTATCCCTTTGTTCAAGCACGGAGACTGCGAGCCCGAAGTCACTGTGCCCAACTCATTGCCTTCAGCATCCACAATAGGATATCCGTGCCTCGGAATTCCTTTTTCCTCCAAAACAAAGCCCACCAGCCGTCGCGACACGCCTTCTTCTTTCTGCTTGAAAAGACTATCAGAGTTCGTGAATTTTTTATTAAACTTCGTTATCCATCCCAATCCGGCCTCCAGCGGCGAAGTCGAATCATCTATATCATTTCCGTACAGACAAAATCCTTTTTCAAGGCGCAAAGTATCCCGCGCGCCCAAACCAATAGGCTGTATGCCGAAATTCTTTCCGGCCTCAAAGATTTTTTCCCAAACGACCGCCGCACTGTTGTTTTTCACATAAATCTCGAAACCGCCCGATCCAGTATAACCCGTCGCAGAGATAATCACATCTTCCTCTCCTGCAAATGCATCCACCCGAAAAGTGTAGTAATCCATATTCTCCAAGTCAACCGATGTCAGCGGCTGCATGGCCTCAGCGGCTTTTGGCCCCTGCACGGCAAACAGCGAATAACTGTCCGAAAGATTCTCCATCTCCACGCCTTCAGTATTAAAACTAGAAATCCAGTTCCAGTCTTTCTCAATATTCGAAGCATTCACCACCAGCATATACTCCTCCTCAGAGATTCGGTACACCAGCAAATCATCCACTATGCCTCCGTCTTCGTTAGGCAAACAGGAATACTGCGCTTTGCCGTCAAAAAGCCTGGAGGCGTCATTGGAAGTTACACGCTGTATCAAGTCCAGCGCTTTTGGCCCGCGCAAAAAAAACTCGCCCATGTGGGAAACGTCGAACACTCCCACGCCATTGCGGACGGCCAAATGTTCCTCAATGTCTGAGCTGTAACGAACAGGCATATTGTATCCGGCGAAAGGGACCATTTTCGCGCCCAGTTTCTCATGCACCTCATTCAGCGCTATCTTTTTCAATTCAGTAGTCTCCATGTGTGTTTTCATTTTTGAGTTCAAAAACAAAACTAATTATTTCGTCTAATTATACACTATTCTCAATTAAAAATTCACACGTCTTCATATAGTACTTTAACCGGCAGAACTTTTCGTCTTTTAGGTAAAAAAAGCAAAAAAGGCTTCATGTGAGTGCAATAACTGTTATGCCACACTTTTCCAGCACACAAGACGCGCTGAATGTTTTTTCAGTTAAAACACTGCTGGATTATTAAATATATTTTCTTAAAAATGACATTACCATAACAACTCTAATGAAAGTAAAATTGAAATATGTCATATTTTTTAATATATTAATGGATTAATAAAAAAACCAAACGACGACACTTTACTGCATGCAACACCTTCACGAAGCACTCCAAATCATCGACAACATGATCGGGGGATCCAACTGGTTCATTGTCGCCCTCATAGGCACGGGGCTTTTTTTTACTTTTTACCTGAAGTTTCCCCAGATCCGTTTTTTCAGGCATGCCTTGCGGATTGTCCGTGGAAAATATGACAAAAATAGCGACGAAGGCGACACCTCTCATTTCCAGGCCCTGGCAACAGCCCTGTCCGGAACGGTTGGCACCGGAAACATTGCCGGAGTAGCCCTGGCCGTACACTACGGCGGTCCGGCGGCCGTATTCTGGATGCTCGTAACAGCTATGGTAGGCATGACCACCAAATTCGTGGAAGTTACCCTCTCGCATAAATACCGTGAAAAAACCGAAGACGGCACAATGGCCGGCGGGCCGATGTATTACATGAAAAACAAGCTGAATATGAAGTGGCTGGCCGTTCTGTTTGCAGTCTTCACCGTTGTTTCCTCTTTCGGCACGGGCAGCCTGCCGCAGATCAACAGCATTTCGGACTCCATGCATGCCACCTTCGGCATGAACAAAATGCTCACAGGCGCTGTGCTTTCGCTGCTTCTGGGCTTCGTTATTGTCGGCGGCATAAAGCGCATCGCCCGCGTAACGGAAAAGCTGGTGCCGATTATGGCAATAATTTACGTTGTCGGAGCGCTGGCCGTAATCATCTACAACATCGAAAATCTTATCCCATCCCTTCAAGCGATCTTTTACGACGGCTTTTTCACTTCGGAAGCAGCGACGGGAGGTTTTCTGGGCGCCAGCCTGTCATTCGCCATTTCAAAAGGCGTAGGCCGAGGCCTTTTTTCCAATGAAGCCGGGCAAGGTTCTGCTCCTATAGCCCATGCATCGGCTAAAGGACACGAGCCAGTATCCGAGGGCATGGTAGCAATCCTCGAACCCTTCATCGACACCATAGTCATCTGTACCCTGACTGCTTTAGTGCTGCTTTCGTCGGGTGTATGGAATCAAAAATTTGACAACACTTTTCAGCGGGCCGATCTGGAGTTTCTCTCAGGGGCATATTCTGACTTAGATGAAAACGGTCAACGGGCCCTCGCCGCGCACATTGGCGGCGAAAAAGAAATTAACGGCTTCAATGGAACTTTGCTCGTATCGGATGGCTCAATCGCCCAGAACAATTTCACCATTATCCATTCGCGCTCCGTTGCCGAAAACGTAAAAGTCTACAACAACGAGCAACCGTTTTCCGGAAATCTGGAAATATTAAACGGCAAGCTGCAAGCCGGCTCAGACATAGTATTCAGAGGCGAATCCCTGCTGCACAGCGCTCCGCTAACTGCCAAAGCCTTTTCCCGCGGATTTTTCGGTGAAAACGGAAAATTCATCGTCACCATCGGATTGCTGCTATTCGCTTTTTCCACGGCCATTTCCTGGTCCTATTACGGCGACCGGGCCATGACTTTCATATTCGGAAGCAAATCGGTAATATACTACCGTATTGTGTACGTAGGCGCCTTTTTTGTCGCTTCCTTCACCGACACGACCATCATCTGGACACTGGCCGGTATTGCCATAGCGCTCATGACCATTCCGAACCTTTTCGGAATCCTGATGCTGCGAAAAGACATGAAAGAAACCCTCAGAAAATACTGGGCAGATTTCGGAAAAGAGCATCCCGAAGAAGCACGCCGCATACGCGAAGAAGCCTAGTTATTCCAGAATCACACCGCAGGAAAACAAAGCGGCGTGTAGACGCAGCGCTTTGTCCCTTAATTCAAATCAAAGCTTTTTTATAAATTTGATCTTTGACAGGAAGGCAATTTTATTTTTTTTTATAATTTTACGTTTGCCGCTGTTACAAGCAGGACTAAAGATTTTTATAGTCACCATTGCGGCCATATTTTTTGAGCAGGTTACAGGTTTAGACATGAGGAAAGTAAACTCGATCATTTTTATTATTTTTTTACTTACACAGGCAATCGGAATATATTTTATTTTAGACATTTCTGAAACTTTTTTCATTCTTCTGGAATATCTGCACTGGATTCAAGGGGCTGTGTTTGTTATCTTTCTTACCTCAATATATCTGGTCATTGCCTATTTCCGAAGTACAAAAAAATATGACTCCGAGCTACAATCTTCCAGAGAAGAAATTGTATCTTTAAAAGACAGTCTAATTGATATGGACAAGAAATTGAAAGAGTAGTGTATATGTAATAAATCCACTTCAATTTTCTTTTGCCTTATGCTAGCCAAAACATTCGGAGCCGCCCATTATGGTGTGGATGCGGTCTTAATCACTATAGAAGTCAATGTCCTATCTAGCGGCAACAAGTTTTTTCTGGTTGGCCTGCCTGACAACGCAGTTAAAGAAAGCGAACAGCGGGTGTATTCGTCTCTGAAAAACAACGGGTTCAAAATGCCCAGGCAACAGGTTGTCATTAACATGGCGCCAGCCGACATCCGCAAACAGGGTGCTTCCTACGACCTGCCCATAGCGCTGGCAATCCTTACAGCGTCTGAACAACTGAACGCCCCGATTGAAGAATACATGATTATGGGCGAACTCGCACTCGACGGCACGCTGCGCCCGATCAAAGGTGCTCTTCCCCTGGCAATCGAAGCCCGAAAACAAGGACTAAAGGGCTTTATTCTTCCCAAAGAAAACGCCAGCGAAGCGGCTATTGTCAACAAACTGGAGATAATCGGAGTCGAAACGCTGGCGGAAGCCGTCGCCCATTTGGAAGGCCTTCAGCTAATAAGTCCCACCGTTGTGGACACCCGAGAAATTTTCCTCCACGAAGTGGACGAGTTCGACTTGGACTTTGCCGAGGTGCAGGGACAGCAGAACATAAAGCGGGCGCTGGAAATCGCCGCCGCCGGCGGGCACAATGTGCTTATGATCGGACCTCCGGGAGCAGGAAAAACCATGCTTGCACAGAGAGTGCCCAGTATCCTTCCGCCTTTGAGCCTCTCTGAGGCTCTGGAAACAACCAAAATCCACTCTGTTGCCGGCAAACTGAAAAAAAACACGGCGCTGATTTCCAAACGTCCTTTCCGCGCGCCGCACCACACCATCAGCGATGTCGCTTTGGTGGGCGGGGGCAGCAACCCGATGCCCGGAGAAATTTCTCTTGCCCACAACGGCGTATTGTTTCTGGACGAGCTGACCGAGTTCAAACGCACAACGCTGGAAGTGCTCCGCCAGCCGCTGGAAAACCGCGAGGTGACCATTTCGAGAGCAAAAATTTCCGTGGACTATCCGGCCAACTTCATGCTGATCGCCAGCATGAACCCCACGCCCTTCGGCTTCCAGGGAAAAGCAGGCCAGGACGCCTTCTGGAATGTGGACACCGTCCACAAAGCCATCAGCAAGCTTAGCGGCCCGCTGCTGGACCGCATCGACATGCACTTGGAAGTCAACCCTGTTTCGTTCGACGAGATGACAGCCCGGGAAAAAGGCGAGCCGAGCCAGGAAATCCGCAAGCGGGTGATAAAGGCCCGGCAAATGCAGCTCGCACGCTTCGAGAAAACCCCGAACATCCATTCAAATTCGATGATGAACTCTCAGCAAATCAGTGCCTTCTGTTCTATTGACAAAGACGGAAAAGTGCTGCTGAAATCGGCCATGGAGCGCATGGGCTTTTCGGCCAGAACTTACGACCGCATTCTTAAAGTTTCGCGAACAATTGCCGACCTGTCCGGATCGGAAAAAATCAGAATAGAACATCTAGCCGAAGCCATTCAGTACCGCAACCTGGACAAAGAACAGGTTACGCCCCAGTAAGCTTTCAGCCTCACTCCTGCGTCTTGAAAACTCCTTCAATTGTAATTATTCTGCAGTAAGTTGTACCATTTTTAGTTGAGAAGCTTTATAAAATTTTCTTAGCTGAGAAAATGAATTTATTAAATTTATGATGAAATTTTGGAAAACTGCATTAAGATAAAATTCCATTGTTTATAGTACCCTAATCATATTGTGGAAGTATTTTTTAAGTACTTCGTACTTTTTTATTATTTTCAGTTATGTTTCATAGCCAACGATTTAGCTAACATATAACATGAGTTAAATTGCTGGCGGCATTTAATTGTCATTTCCTGCCAACAAAAAATCAAAAAAATGAGATTTTTCATTCTTGCACTGCTATGCGCAGCAGCATTTTCTTCCTGCCATAAAAATACAAAAGAGCACAAGCATTCCACTGAACAACACAGCGGACACGAACACAGCCATGATCAAAGCCACCAAAACAACGCAGACCACTTAAGCCCTGAACAAGCTGCCGAACAGGCGCTTTTCCAGGAAGTGATGGCAATACATGATTCGATAATGCCGGAGATGGGCACAATCATGAAATACAAAAGACAGCTGAAAAAAGAAAACGACTCGCTGAGTGCTCTCTCTGGCACAAAAAGCCAAACGACCATTCTTAATAAAAAAATACGCCTGCTGGACAGCGCAGACAAAGCTATGATGCACTGGATGCATGCTTTTGATTCAAAAAAAACGGTTAATCACCCGCATGAAGAAATAATGAAATACCTAAACGGTGAGAAGGAGAAAATTCAGCAGGTAAAAAAACTGATGGAAGAATCCATAAGAAAGGCAAAAAAGAAGGACTAGCAAAAACAGCGGGCATTGTCCCGCTGCATTTTATATCTTCTGCACTGCCTAAATGGCAACCGGCGCTTTTATATGCGGATGGGGATCATAGCCTTCCAATTTGAAATCCTCAAATTTAAAATCAAAAATATTATCCACTTCCGGATTGATTTTCATTTTCGGCAAAGATCTCGGCTCGCGCGAAAGCTGCAGCCTAGCCTGCTCAAAGTGATTGCTGTACAAATGAACGTCGCCGAAAGTATGTACAAAATCTCCCGGTTCCAAACCGCAAACCTGAGCAACCATCATTGTCAGCAAGGCATAAGAGGCAATGTTGAACGGCACGCCTAAAAACAAATCGGCCGAACGCTGATACAGCTGACAGGAAAGCCTGCCCTCAGCCACGTAAAACTGAAACAGCGCATGACACGGAGGCAAAGCCATCTCTTCAACCAAAGCCACATTCCAAGCCGAAACAATAATTCTCCTCGAGTCGGGCGAGTGCTTTATCTGCTCGATGATTTTCGAAATCTGATCGATTTCTGAACCGTCCGGTGCCGGCCAGCTGCGCCACTGCGAGCCATACACAGGTCCTAAATTTCCCTGCTCATCAGCCCATTCATCCCAGATCGACACGCCATTTTCCTTCAAATACTTGATATTGGTTTCACCCTTTAAAAACCAAAGCAATTCATGTATAATAGAGCGCAAATGGAGTTTTTTGGTCGTTAAGGCCGGAAAACCTTTCGACAAATCAAAACGCATTTGGTGGCCGAATACGCTGCGCGTACCGGTCCCTGTCCGGTCATTTTTGTCGACACCATTTTCCATGATGTGCCTCATTAAATCAAGGTACTGTTGCATGTTCTGTATATTAATGTTCAATACAAACCACACAAATTTACTGGATTATTCTTTCTCATTACCATGACTCAATCGTTTTTCACTTGCCCTGGAAAAAAATATCTGAGTAAACGCGCTCTTTTATAGAGCCATCAAACCGCATTGCTTAATAGTTTCCAAAAATCAACCATTTACATATCAAATATCATAAATAGTCAATCCGTCAATTAATACATTCGCGCAATTCTTAGAGTTTTGATTCAGCAATACTCCAATTAAATAATGTCCAGGCTGGACCTGTAGAAACACTGTTTCCAGCCGAATAAAAATTAATCAATAATTGCCATGTACCGACATCATGGAAAAAGAAGAAATTTCATTCACAACGTATGTCTTGCTGTTCTGCTGTCGCTCACTGCCGGCATTACAGGAGTCATAAGTCTGGCCCACTTCGGTGTATTGACCACCAACCTTACGGGCCATGCCGCACGTATTCCCGTGCAATTGGCAGAAGGAAAATTTCCAGTCACATTTCTCTGGATACTGTGCTTTCTAACCGGCGCCATTGCCTGCAGCTGGCTCATCGAATTTTCCGAATACAAAAAAAGAAAACAAAAAATAGGAATACCGCTGCTTATCGAGGTTATTCTTCTTCTGAGCGTTTCCGCGCTTATCGACTGCCACTTTCCGATAAACCAGACAACAATTATCGTGATGCTGTTGCTGGCAATGGGAATTCAGAACGCGATGGTGACCAAAATATCGGGTGCCGTTGTTCGTACTACGCATCTGACAGGAATGATAACGGACTTGGGAATTGAGCTGGCGGATCTTTTTTTCAAAAAAAAGAAAAGCCCTTCGCTATACCGCAAGCTTGTTTTGCATAGCCTGATAATCAGCAATTATATTCTCGGAGGAGCACTTGGCTTGTTTCTGTTCAACCACTTTGACACAGACAGTTTTCTGTTTCCAGCCATGCTGCTTATTTTTACCGGCATATATGATTCCGCCAAAAAAAGGTACATCATTTGGAAACGAAAGCGCAAACATCAACACGAATTAATAATAAAAAAGGCTGCCTGATCTACAAGCAGCCTCTCCATTATATTCTTAAGTCCTTACTTAAATATCAATATTCGCGTATTTGGCATTTTTCTCAATGAACTCTCTGCGAGGCGCCACCTCATCCCCCATCAACATAGAGAACAGATGATCGGCTTCAGCGGCCGATTCAATTGTCACTTGCTTCATGCTTCTGGTTTCAGGATTCATAGTCGTTTCCCACAGCTGCTCAGGATTCATCTCTCCCAAACCTTTGTAACGCTGAACGGTAACAGACTCCTCTTTTCCTTCTCCTGCCATTTCCTTAACCAACCGCTCGCGGTCTTCCTCACTCCAGCAATACTGTTCCTTTTTGCCTTTTTTCAGCAAATACAACGGCGGCTGAGCGATATACAGATAACCCTGCTCGATAATCTCGCGCATGTAGCGGAAATACAGCGTCAGAATCAGAGTACGAATATGCGAACCGTCCACATCGGCATCGGTCATAATCACAATCTTGTGATAACGCAGTTTTTCCAGATCAAGTCTTTTTTCGTCTTCTCCGGAACCGAAGCGAACGCCCAAAGCCGTAATCATGTTCTTGATTTCCTCGTTGTCGTAGATTTTGTGCTCCTGCGCTTTTTCCACATTCAGAATCTTGCCCCGTAGCGGCAAAATAGCCTGAAAATTACGGTCGCGACCCTGTTTGGCCGATCCTCCGGCAGAATCTCCCTCCACTAAATACAGCTCGCATTTCTCAGGATCCCGGTTTGAACAGTCGGCCAGCTTACCCGGAAGCCCCGTACCGCTCATCACGTTCTTGCGCTGCACCATTTCGCGCGCTTTTCGAGCCGCATGGCGCGCCTGCGCGGCCAGAATAACCTTGTTAACAATCTGCTTAGCCGATTTCGGATTTTCTTCCAAATAGGTCTTCAGCATCTCGCTCACCGAGCTCTCCACAGCGCCCACAGCCTCTGAGTTACCCAGTTTTGTCTTGGTTTGCCCTTCAAACTGAGGTTCAGCAACCTTAATGGATATAATTGCGGTCAATCCTTCGCGGAAGTCGTCTCCGGAAATATCAAGCTTCACTTTGTCAAGCAAGCCCGACTCGGTAGCGTAAGCCTTCAGCGTGCGTGTCAGCGCCCGTCGAAAACCCGACACGTGTGTTCCTCCCTCGATAGTGTTGATGTTATTCACGTATGAAACAACATTCTCAGTGTACGAGGTATTGTAAGTCATCGCCACCTGCACCGGAATATTTCCTTTCTCATTTTCCACGAAAATAGGCTCCGGAATCAGCTTTTCTCTTGTGCCGTCGAGGTAAGAAACAAACTCTTTCAATCCTCCTTCCGAATAAAACTCATCGGACTTGAAGGAACCGTCTTCCTCTTTCTCGCGCCGGTCAACCAGCGTAAGGCGAATGCCTGCATTCAGGTAAGACAGTTCTCTCAGACGGGAAGCCACTGTTTCGTATTTATAAACCGAAGCAGTGAAAATCTCTGAATCCGGCAGGAACGTCACGACCGTTCCTGTGCGGTCAGTAGACCCCACTTCCTTTACATCGTACTGAGGAATTCCCCGCTTATATTCCTGCTGGAAAATTTTCCCTTCTCGGTGCACATTAACCTTCAGGTTGATAGAAAGCGCATTCACGCAGGAAACACCCACACCATGCAATCCGCCTGAAACCTTATATGAATCCTTGTCGAATTTACCGCCAGCATGCAACACGGTCATCACAACTTCCAGCGCCGACTTCTTCTGTTTCGGGTGCATCGCAGTCGGAATACCGCGACCGTTGTCTTCTACAGAAATCGAATTGTTTTCGTTGATTGTCACGCTGATAGCGTCGCAGTGTCCTGCCAAGGCCTCATCAATCGAGTTGTCAACCACTTCCCAAATCAAATGGTGAAGCCCCTTGACACCCACATCCCCGATGTACATGGCAGGCCGCTTGCGTACCGCTTCCAAGCCTTCCAGAACCTGAATGTTGCCTGCCGAATATTCGTTGTTTGGAGTATTTTTTTCTTCGCTCATATTCATTAAGTCCAAAAAACAAAAATACATTTTTTTCCAGAAAATTCCTTTCTTTCATTGCCCAAATTTCGCTTCTTATGAAGAAGTTTTCTTTTGGGCTATCTGTCTATATTAAAGGCACTACTTAACGGAAATTGTTTAAAAAAAACCTTAAAGTAAGCCGAATAAACCTAATTGATTTGGCAGTGCGTTCCAAGACAAAAAAACTCCGAATTAAGCAATTCGCCATAAACCTGGACCATATGCTTTTCTCCGAAAAATCAGCGATTCCAGCCAATCATATCCCCCTTTATCAAAAAAACTTCAAGACTTTTTCTCGAAAACAATCCACAAAACAGAAAATCTGAAAGAACAGATCTGCCAAAACCACCCTGCACCATACCCACAAATAACTTAACAAAAACAGGAAGGCCGTAAAAAAAGGATAATCTTTCGCATTTACACAGCCAGAGTTTATGCTTTTTCCGTTAAAAGCAAAGAACAAACAAACACATGTATGAAGAAAATTTGGCAACTGATAGCCGTACTGGTTTCATTATCGGCAATGGCATGCGCACAAACTCAACCCAAGCACAAAATGGCTTCTAAAAACAAAAAATACGAAGTTGAAAAAAGCGAAAAGCAGTGGCTCCGGGAGCTTGATCCGGCGTCATACCAGATTCTCCGAAAAAAAGGGACCGAAAGAGCTTTCTCAGGGAAATACGACTTGTTTTTTGAGCAAGGCACTTACTACTGCAAAGGCTGCGGCCAGCGCCTGTTCAAATCTGACACCAAATACAATTCAGGCTGCGGATGGCCCGCATTCTACGACGCTGAACAAGGAGCTATCGATTATTACGAAGACAACAGCTTTGGCATGAAACGCGTGGAAGCCACTTGCTCCAAGTGCGGCGGGCACCTTGGCCACGTATTCCCCGACGGTCCAAAAGATAAAACCGGCGTGCGGTTCTGTATCAATTCAGCCTCACTGATATTCAAAAAAGACCAGGATACGAGCTCTAATCCATAGAGCGACTTAACTGTCGGACCGGGCGGCGGCGGCCCGTTTCTTTTTCTTTGGCTTTTTTTTCACTTCTGACTTTGCTTCTTTTTTCTTTTTTTCCCTTTCCTCCAAAAATTTTTCCAGCACTCGCTCCAGAACCGGCAGCGGCAACTCATTGTAGGTTTTAAACCTATCGAACATCGGTAAAACTTTTTGGCTCAGCTCAATAAACTCATCCTTCGAAAACTCCATCCAGTAGCGCAGCAACTGAAGAGCCGACTCCTTGTGCTCGGAAAAAAAAGAAATCTTCTCAGCCCAGAACTGCTCCAAGAACCAAAATTTCTCTTCAATTTTTTCTAAATCGAACTCTTTTCGTCCTTCGGTTAATCTATTTTCCAAAGGGATTTCGCTCCATAATCTTCTCATATCGAGAATCCTCCCTACCGCTATGGCCATAAAAAAACTCCTTTGCCCTCCTACTATTCTAATAAACTCAAGCAACATATAGATACACTCGTGAATCTCTGTTACCCTGAATTCCATAATATGCAAAGTGAAAACAGTCTTTGACAAAGCCGCGGCATTTTTCAACAGAACCATTTCCACCGGATCATCCTTGTCAATTACTTCCCCCTCAGGCACAAAATCCATAATCGTATACCTTGCAAGCTCGGGCACAACGGACTCTTGAGCCATGGCTAACAGCTTTCGCGCTCTTCGCCCGGCGATTGCAAAATTTTTTGCTTTGTTAAAATCACTCTCGAAAGCCTTGGATTCCCTTTTCCAAATTGAAAAACGTTCTATCAGTCGGTCTTTAACCGGAATTAAATGCTCTTTCGACATCCAGGGCGAACATTTGTTGATTGCCGAATAAACCCTCACTTGGGCTTTTTCAGGTGAAGCTTTTAAAGGACTTGCTTCCAAAACCTTACGCACCTCATCAAAACCAATAGCCTCCATAGAAAACAAATCAAGATCCTGACTCATCACATACCTGCCTGCCCCCTTCTTTCTTTTCATATGTTTTGCCCTGCTTGCTTCTTCCAGCGCAAGCTCCTTCATAGATTCAAGAATCCGGAGCATTTTCTCTTCTTCGCTTATGCGACTTTGTTTTGCAGACAAAAAAGAAGACTCTTCTCCTTTCAAAACAGATGGAAGCGACGGTTTCTCTGTTTTCATTTTCAGTTCTTCTTCGCTTGGCGCCATTGTCCCGGACTGCTCCTCCTTAGGCTTTCCCACGGCAGAAGCTAAATCCTCATCATCTTTTTTCACCTGTTCAGCTTCGGATGTATCCGAATCAGCTTTTTCTTCCTGCTTTTCTTTAGGCCCAGCAAAATACACTGCCTCTACCTGCGGCAACGCAGTTTCTGTCGTTTTCTCTGCCTTCTCAAAAAACTCAGGCAAAGTCTGTTTTTCTAATTCTACGGGCATCGTCTTTTGCTTTTCCGGCATCTCGGACACGGTCAGACTTGGCACCGACATATCCTGAATCCTAAACGGCAGCTCAGCACTCTGCAGCCATCTGTTCAACTTGGGCACCAGACTCGGTATCTCCGAAAGATCACTGTGAGAAACAAACACGCCATGCCTTTCTTCGAAAAAAATTCGAGGCGAACCCGGACTATGCGAATAGTGCATCTGAGAGACATAAAAGTCAACCTCTGACTGTTTGTGACGGTAGTCCACCCGGTCAATATCAATGGTTAAATGGGGATATCCTGTTGTTACCGGCACAATGATCGCCTGCCTCAAACCCGCCCGCACAAAGCGCTGTCTTATATCCGATCGGATTCCTGAAGCACCGTACCATTCATTGGCTTTGGCTTGCATTTTCATCAATTGAATCGGAACGGTACCCGTCACGGCTATCGGAGGAACTTTAGCATATCCCTTCCGAAAAACATATTTTGGCAAAGCTTCGGTCCTTCTACTCCGATGAAACCTCATACATCTATTCAAGTAAAAAATTGAAAAACAGGAATTCTCTTCGAAAAAACCTAAACCCTGTTTTCATGACTCTGTCAAATGTTGAGCCCGAAAATACCCTCCTGCACATTTTGCAATGAAATCCAAGAAGGCCTGCTTTCTTATAAACACAAAAGGCAACTCACACCATCGCATGAGTCGCCTTTTATGTATTAAAATATTCCAGTATTCTTATGGAGCAGGATTAGCAAATACCTGATGTATGTTGTTTATTTCTTCCAACAACTCTGAGGTCAAAGTAATTTCCGCACTGCTCAGGTTTTCTTTTAACTGTTCCCTGGTAGTTGCTCCGATAATCGTACTCGTAACAAAATCCTGCTGGTTCACAAAAGCCAATGCCATTTGCGCCGGCGTCATGTTATTGTCTTTTGCCAGCTGATTGTACAGACTCGCGGCCTTCATTGACTGCTCGCCCGAATAACGGGCCATCTGAGGAAACAAACTCATTCTCGAATTTGCTGGAACCCCGCCTCCATCGTATTTTCCAGTCAAATACCCAAAGCCAAGGGGCGAATAAGCCAGAAGCCCTACCTTCTCGCGCATTGCAATTTCCGCCAATCCCACTTCAAAACTTCGGTTCAACAAGCTGTAAGGATTCTGGATGCTCACCACCTTTTCAAGATTATGCTGGCGGGCTATTTCCAGAAATTTCATTACTCCCCAGGGCGTTTCGTTCGAAAGCCCGATATGAAGCACTTTCCCCTGCTTCACAAAGCCGGAAAGCGTTTCGAGCACCTCATGAAAAGAGTGCCCCGTATCGTCCGATTCATGCTTATAACCCAGTTTGCCAAAAAAGTTCGTTTTTCGCTCCGGCCAATGCAGCTGGTAAAGGTCCACATAATCTGTACGCAGACGCCGAAGGCTGGCATTTATCGCTTCAGTTAAGTGTTTTTTTGAGAAATTGGGCCCGCCTCGCAGCCAGTCGAAATTCGGATTCGGACCCGCGGCCTTGGTGGCTATTACTACATCGTAGCGAATGTCTTTATGCTTGGCATTCCATGCTCCTATTATTTCCTCCGACCGTCCCTGCGTCTCGGCTCTTGCCGGCACAGAATACATTTCGGCAGTGTCCAGAAAATTCACTCCCCGGCTAATCGCATAATTAATCTGGTCATGCGCCTCTCTTTCGGTGTTCTGCTCCCCGAAAGTCATCGTTCCCAGGCAAATCTTGCTGACGTGGATGTCAGTATTTCCTAAAGTGGTGTACTTCATTTGTCATCTATTTCAAAAATTATTATCGCCTTTTAGCGCAAAGTGGGAAGCTGCAAATGATAGCGAACCGACACCATACGCGCAAAGATGATTAGACTGATTGTTATCAAATAATTTGACCAGCCGTACAGTCCTGCATAATCCTGCAGAAGAATCAGAGCAATACCGCCCAGCAAACACGCTGTTGCGTATATTTCTCTACGGAATATCAATGGAATTTCATTGCAGAACGTATCGCGGATAATACCGCCCACTACCGCAGAAACCACTCCCATAATAACCGCGTAAGGAGCGATAACGCCTACACTCAGCGCCTTTTCAACACCCAAAACCGTAAACGCTCCGATTCCGAGGGTGTCAAACAAAAAAAGTGTTTTCTTCAGGCGCTCAGTAAGCTTGCTGAATACAAAGGTAAACGGAACGGCCAGACATATAACCAGCAGGTAGTTAAGGTCGTGAAACCATCCAACCGGGTCAATACCCAGCAGAATATCCCGAACCGTGCCGCCGCCCACAGCTGTGATGAAGCCGAGAAACGACGCGCCGAACAAATCCATTTTGTGATCGGCCGCCGCCCGCGTGCCGCTGATAGCAAACACAAAGGTGCCGATAAGATCCAGCCAATACAACGCATTGAGCTCGGAAGCCATCTGCTCCATCTGAGTCAGCGAGCTCGCGTCCGCAAACCAAGTCAGTACACTCATAGCCCTCTGGACTGCATAAACGACTGCAATATTACAGCCGCGCTGATTTTATCGACATTGCCTTTCTGGCGCCGGTCTTTTTTCTTCATGCCGCCCGATATCATGGCCTGCATGGCTATCTTCGAAGTGAACCGCTCATCGTGCAAATGAATCGGAATGTCCGGAAACTGCTTTTTCATCCGGTTAACAAACGCTTGCGCAAGCGGCGTGTTATTCGTTGCTTCTCCTTTAAGGTTTACCGGCATGCCGATCACAAACATATCCACCTGCTCGCCGGCCATATATTTCTTCACAAAATCCACCACATCTTTGGAATGAACAGTGTCCAGTGCAGAGGCAATTATCTGCATCGTGTCAGTTACCGCAATCCCTACCCGCTTCGATCCGTAATCGAAAGCCATTATTCTTCCCATATATTCTCTGTTTCAGGAAACCATTCATATTCAGTAATACAAAAACGTCTCTTTTTTATCTACAAACAAAAAGGACGTCCCAAAATTACACAAAAAAGGTCTTTTTATTGAGTCAAAAGCAATAAATCCCCGTTAAAATAAAGTGTAAGCATTTTGGCTGTATCTTAAGCGATCCCTTTTTTTATTGTTGTATATTTAAAAAAAATAGTTAAAATTGGGCGCTTAAGAAAAATCAAACTCCTTTCAGAAAGCCCGTCGGGTCTGAAAGCACCTCCAATTGAGTGCTTTAAATAGAATTTAGGTTTTAAAATTTTTATAAGTGAAAAAAATCAAGAATACAAAATTCCAGATTTGGCTTCCTTTCCTTATGGCCATTACCCTAGCTTCAGGCTTAGGTCTGGGTTTAAAACTAGGAAAAAACAACAACCGATCGAATCCGGTCAGCAGCTACCATAAATTCGCCAATATTCTGCATTACATCAACCAATATTACGTGGACACTGTCGACACGGAAGAACTGGTTGAAGTAGCAATCAAAGAAATGCTTCTTAAGCTTGACCCGCACTCGGTATACATTCCGGCCAAGGAGGCTGAGCTCAACAAACCCCAGCTTACCGGTTCTTTTTCTGGAATTGGCATCGAATTCAATATTTTAAAAGACACAATATATGTTGTCAACGCGCTTTCCGGCGGACCATCCGAAAAGCTCGGCATACGCACGGGCGACCGAATTGTAGAAGTAGACGACGAAATGGTGGCCGGCATCGGAATCACCAATGTCGGTGTTGCCGAACGTCTGCGCGGGAAAAAAGGCACAAAGGTCAAGGTGGAAATCAAGCGAAAAGGCTCCAAAGAACTGCTTGTTTTCAACATCACACGGGATAAAATTCCTACGCATTCTGTAGAAGCCGCCTACATGATTGACAAAAAAACCGGCTATATAAAAGTATCCCGTTTCTCGGCAACCACTTACGACGAGTTCAAGGAAAAAATGGCCGAGCTGAACGCCAAGGGCATGAAACAGCTGGTTCTTGACCTGCAGAACAACCCAGGCGGGTACATGGACAAGGCCATCAAAATGGTCGATGAATTCCTGAAGGCTGACCAAATGATCGTATTCACCAAGGGCAAAATCAAACGACACAACAACCAGTTTTATTCAACCTCAATCGGCAACTTCGAAAACCTGCCGCTGATTGTTCTTATTGACGAAGGTTCCGCCTCAGCTTCTGAAATCGTTTCAGGAGCCATTCAGGACAACGACCGCGGACTGATCGTTGGACGCCGCTCGTTCGGAAAAGGCCTGGTGCAGTGGCCTATTGAACTCAACGACCGTTCGGAGCTTCGACTAACCATTTCGCGCTACTACACGCCAAGCGGCCGTTCTATCCAAAAGCCTTATTCAGACCGAATCGAGGATTACTACCTGGATTTTGCCAAACGCGCGGCGCACGGAGAGTTCTACCATGCCGACAGCATCCAGCTCAATGACTCGCTGCGGTATGAAACAGCGCACGGACGAACAGTATACGGAGGCGGAGGCATCATGCCGGATTATTTTGTTCCTCTGGACACCATGTACAGCAGCAAGTACTTCAGCCGTTTGTTTAACAGCGGAGTGTTAAATGAATTCATCATCGAGCACTACGAAGCCAATGAGAAGAAATTCAAGAAAATGACAGTTGAAGAATTCCTGGCCGATTATGAAGTAAATGACAAATTGCTCAAAAAGCTGATTAAAAAGGGAGAAAAGGAAAAAATTGAGTTTGATGAAGAAGGGTTTGAGAAATCCAAAAGATTTATTCAGCTGCGTATAAAAGCCGATTTCGCAAGCAAAGCGTTTGGACGCGGCCAATTCTATAAAGTTATCAACGAGATCAACAATTCCCTCAGTGAAGCTTTAAAACTGTTCGACAAAGCAGAAGAGCTCACCAGAAACGATTACAGTCAGTTCAAAGAAAATTAGCATCAAACTTTTAAAAGAAATTGTAGAAACCTCAGTTCCGATGGACTGGGGTTTTATTTTTAATATTTTGATAATGCCCTCCCCAAACTGCAAAGTCTAAAAATACAAAAGCAACAGCGGTTCCCTACCGAAAACCTCTTCCTTAAATAATCCAGAAACGATCATAAAACAGCCAATAATTGCAAAGAATTCCCTTGCAATCCTGCCAGCATTTTCCTTTCTTCATTTTTCAGGTTTGCCCCTGATCCTTACCGGCAACTGTTGCACATACAGCTTATGCATCATGACGGTTATTTCACAGGTTTATTTTTATAGAGTTGTCCAAATAATTCTCCAGCAATATAAACTGCTTTTCGTATGCCGCCATTTGAGACCCTGATCAACAAAAAAATTGAAGCCAGTCACTTAATCAGCCGCGATCTGAGTTGGATTCGTTTCAACGAACGCGTATTAGATCAAGCCAGGAACGCAGAAAGGAGCCTCATCGACCGGCTGAAATTTTTGGCAATCACAGGCTCCAATCTTGACGAATTTTTTATGGTCAGGGTCGGGAGTTTGTATAATTATTTGGATTACGGAAAAACACGCACAGATTACTCCGAACTTGACGAATTCGAGTTTAAGCAGAAACTGTTTGAAGAGGTAAAACTGTTCACTCAGGAACAGCACAGTCTTTACGAAAACGCACTTCTCCCTCTATTCTCGGAAAATGGAATTTCAATTGAGCGGGAACTTTCAAGTCTTCAGCCTAAAGAAATTGAAGAAATCAAGACGTATTTCAAGCAAGTAGTCTACCCGATGCTAACACCGATGGTTTACGATGACTACCACACCTTTCCGGTGCTCACAAACAAGGTCCTCATCTTCGGCGTCGTCACCAAAGACGAACAGAATAAAAAAAACGACAAAAAACTATCTCTTGTTCAAATTCCCCAGAACCTCTCCCGCTTCTATGTGATCGAACGGAAAGAGCAAATCATTTTCGTGCCTATCGATGTCATCATCAGGAGGTACATCCATAAACTTTTCCGAAATATCGATATTCTTTCAATCAGCCTTTTCCGAATTACAAGAAACGGAGATTTCACCTTGGAAGAAAGCGAAGACATTGACATTAACTTTCTTGAAGAGCTTCGGCTAAAACTAAAATCAAGAAAAACCGGACGCGTAGTTCGAGTAGAAGCGGAAGAGAATATTGATGAATTGGTATACGGCATATTTAAAGAACGCTGGGACATTGAAGATGACAACATTTTTCTTGTCAACTCTCCTTGCTTGCTGGACTATACCCGCCTGTGGGAAATTGTCAACTTTCCAAAACTGCGCTTCCTTCAGGCCAAAAAGGATTCACCAAAAAGACCCATCAGCCTTCCTCCTATTTCGGACGCCAAAGACTTGTTTGAAGTTCTGAAGAAACGCGATGTTTTATTGCATCACCCGTATAACAGCTTCGATCTGCTGACAAATTTTTTAGAAGAATGCGCCGACGATCCTCAGGTGCTTTCCATTAAACTAACTATTTACCGGCTTGCGAACAACTCCAAAATAACCAAAGCGCTGCTTCGAGCCGCCGAAAACGGAAAACATGTTTCTGTGCTTTTTGAAGTAAAAGCGCGCTTCGATGAAGAAAACAACATGAGAGAAGCCCAGAAACTGCAGAACGCCGGCTGTTTTGTGATTTACGGTATCTCGCATCTCAAAACCCATACAAAACTCATGTTGATTGTCCGCAAAGAACCCAGCTCTTCAGTAACGCGCTATGTGCACATGTCAAGCGGCAACTACAACGAAGACACAGCCAAACTTTATACTGACTTCGGCATTCTTTCAACAAAAGAAACCTATGCCAACGATGTCTCCGAATTTTTCAATGTAATTACCGGACATTCCTCTCCCTCCTACTACAAAAGTCTGATCACTGCGCCAAAGGGCATGCGCAAGCGGTTGATCCAGCTCATACGAACAGAAGCCGAAAATGCCCAAAAAGAACTGCCCAGCGGGATAATCATCAAAATCAATTCGCTGCAGGACCGGCAGCTTATCGAAGAACTGTACAAAGCCTCGCAGACTGGTGTTCAAGTCAAGCTAATTGTACGCGGAATATGTTGTCTGCGCCCAGAAAGAAAAGGCCTTAGCGACAACATCACCGTCCGGTCAATAGTAGGAAACTTTCTGGAACATTCGCGGATCTATTATTTTCACAATCACGGAAAACCCCGCGTATTCGGTGGCAGCGCTGATGTTATGGTCCGGAGCTTCGACCGCAGGCTGGAATCACTGTTTGAAGTGCACGACCCGCTAGTAAAAAAGGAAATCATGACCATGCTGAAATACAACCTGAAGGACAATGTCAACTCTTACATCCTCCACGAAAACGGTTCATTCAGTCCATGCCAAAAACAAGAAGGAGAGGAAATCTTCAACATCCACAAAGAATTTTACAGACTTACCAAAAAAGAAGTTAAAGATACAGTGCTCTTTTAGACCCTTACCCGGATCGACAAGCCTTTTTGTTTGGCCATCCAATTATTAGAGCACATGCCAAAATATTTAGTACGGATCCACATCAAAATAAATCCACAGTTTGCGAAAGCGTCGGTCATTCCGGATTAACAATTCTGCCTGCTCCATGATATAAGGTTTCAGCTTATTGAGCGAGATTCCATTTCGCTCAATTTTCAGAAGAATCTCACGGATATGCTGATTACGGATTTTCGAAACGACCGGGTCATGAGCATCCAGCACTCGCCCCGCGCCCAAAAATGACTTAAGAATATTACAGAAATGCACCGATGCCAACTCAGCAGTTTTTTTATCCTCATGCTTCAGCACAATTTTTATCAACCGGCAAAATGGAGGATAATTGAACTTCCTGCGCTCCTCGATTTCCTGTGCATACAATGACTCAAAATCGCCTAAAGCAATTTGGTGTAATAATTCCTGCTCCGGATTGTTGGTTTGAATAATCACCAAGCCCTTATCACCTCTCCGCCCGGCTCTTCCGCTCACTTGAGTCACCAGCTGAAACACACGTTCGTTTGCTCTAAAATCCGGAAAATGTATTAATCGGTCAACATCGAACACACCCACCAAGCGCACTTTGTCGAAATCCAGTCCTTTGCTGACCATCTGAGTTCCAATAAGCACATCAACATCGCCCTTCGCAAATTCGTTGATAATTGTTTCGTAGCTGTTTTTGTTTCGAGTAGTATCCAAATCCATCCGAAGCGTACGCGCATCCGGCAGAAACATCCCTATTTCCTCCTCCAGCTTCTCCGTTCCAAAGCCAACGGTGAGTATTTTCGCCGAACCGCAGGCAGGACAGTGCATCGGTATTTTATCCCTTTCACCACAATAATGACAGACCAAATCGTCTTTATACATATGGTATGTCATGCTTACAGCACACTGCTTGCATTCAGGTATATACCCGCAGTCTTCGCAGGCCACATAAGGTGAATACCCTCTTCGGTTTTGAAAAAGAATCGCCTGCGAATTTTGCTCAAGCGTACGCTGCAGGGCCTCCAGCATTTCCTTAGTAAATTCTCCCTGGTTGGTCTTTTTCTTCCTGCCCAGCAAACTGTCTGAAAAAGTAATCTCCGGCAATTTTGCTTCCCCAAACCGCTCATTCAATTCCACATAACCGTACTTCCCTTGCCTGGCATGATACATTTGTTCGAAAGAAGGCGTAGCCGACCCCAGCAAAACCTTCGCATGATGAAGTCCTGCCAACACCATGGCCACATCCACAGCATGATAACGAGGCGCAGGATCGAATTGCTTAAAAGAAGTTTCATGCGATTCGTCTACCACAACCATAGCCAGATTATCGAAAGGCAGCAATACTGAAGAACGAACCCCCACAACCACTTTAAACCGATGTTCAAGCACTCCTTTCCAAACCTCTACACGTTCGTTATCGGAATACTTGGAGTGGTAGACACCCAGCTGATCTCCAAAAAAGGCCCGAAGTCGTTTTACTATCTGAGTAGTCAAGGCGATTTCAGGCAGCAAATACAGCACCTGTCCGCCACTGTCCAGCACATCCTGAATAAGTTCAATATAAATCTCTGTTTTACCGCTCCCGGTAACTCCTTTGAATAGTACTATATCCCGCGCATTAAACTGCTCATATATTGAGTTCTTGGCCTCAAGCTGCGGAGCGGTTAGCTCAAACTGAGCCCGGCGTTCTTGTTGCATGATATCAAAACGCGAGATTTCCTGCTCAAATTCTTCAAAAACGCCTGCTTTCGTTAAAGTACTTAGCGATGATTTAGATACACCCAAGCCAAGCAATACCTTCTTCTCAATCCCCTGAACATTCAATGAAGCATCTTTAAATAACGGCACCTGCTGCAGATAGCGCATCACAACATTCAATTGTTTTTCCTTCTTTTCAAGCGACTGAAAGAGTTCCTCCAGATTACGCTCTTCATCTGCAAACGCCGGAGTAAAACGAATTCTCTTTACCCGCTTTGGTTTGAATTTATCTTTAA
>JAKSBZ010000082.1 GCA_022360875.1 Cytophagales bacterium
AGGAAGAGCGTGCGTTTGGCGTGCCAGATGGCGTTAAGGAGGGAGAATATCACGCTATTCTGACTTTGGTGGATGTTAAAGGAAACGAGATTCAGGAATACTTTACGGTGCTGATCGAAGACCATGACGAGCATGAGGATCATGATGAGCACTAATTGAAGCGCCAAGGCTGGGGAGAGTTCTCGCCGGCCTTGGTCTATTGCTTTTTCAGCCTTCATGCATGTTTTATTGTTTGCATGCATTTGTTTTAGGGAGAAGACAGTTTTTTTATATTTCTAGCTTTTCCTGCCTTTCGGCTTGTCTATTGCAGATGCAGAGAGTAGTTGTTTTGTGCCATTTGCAATGCTTTGTTCTGATTTCCGTTTTTTCAAAAGACGCCCCCTCCAGCCCGCTGATTCGAAAAGGGAATCAGAAAAAACGCAGTGTCAGTTTACTGAGACTGTTCAGAAAGGAACAGATCGCCGTCCTGTACAAGCTGTTTTTCGTTTAGCCAAGCTAAAGCGCGATTCATGCGGGTATTACCGTAAGCATGATGCTTTTCACCAGAATTTGTCTTTGACCGTAAAAAAGGGACAGCTGATTGTTGTTGATGAAGATGAAAGCGGTGCGGCAAGCCGGCAAAGGTGGTTTCCGGCCTTTGTTCAAGGGATGGCTTCTGATTTTTGGGTTAACGAAGACTCAGTAGAGCTAATAGAATCCAGCGATTCATTTGCGCAGCTGATGGCTATGTTTGAGGAGTGCTGGAAAGGGGATGTTTATCAAAAAAGTGGTTTTATGCGTCACTTTTCTTCCCTTCAAAGCAACTTGTACTCCTATTACACTGGAGCTAAAGAGTCTAAGCCTTCGTATACTTCTTCGCAGCGTCAAGAAATAGTTAGGGAGTTGGTCCGAATGTTTGCAGAAAGACCGGCAGACAGAAATCTTCGGTTGCAGCGTGAAGGGTATGAAAGTCGGTATTTTAAGCATTCTGATTTGCTTGGAATTCAAGATTTTGCAGAGTTTGATATTTACTTTTTATTTCTATACGGCAGGCTTTTTTCCGGCAGCACTGCTTTCAATGCTTCCCAAGCCATTCTGGAAGAGCAAACTATTCCTTCTAGATACGATTTTTACCTGAATGTTCCCGGTAATTGGCTGTACACGGTAGTAAAGGACTTGCTCCCTTTAATAGATGCTCCGGATGCTGAGGGGAAAACCAGCGTGAGCCACTTTATTATTGCTCCTTTGGTGAACATTCATACTCGGCCGGATACTATAAAGTTGCTGGTGGTCTCGCAGGATGGTTTTGAAAAGGTTAAGGATTTTTTGACAGAATATGTCCGGAAACATCCCGATTATTTTGTTGATGAATGTCTTTGTCTTACTGAGCGGTTTGCAAAAGGAGCCAGCTGGAGTCAGGATTCCAATTTTGTGAATATCTGGGAGATGGATAGTGGGCTGCTGGCTCTTGTGAACAAGTTTTTGGATGAAGTTACAATAGCCATTTCCGAACATAGAGTTCGAAGACCATTTTTTGACTGGCGAGCCGGAGAGTGGGAGGAAATGGAGCGGTTAAATAAAAAAATACAGCTGAGATACGTGTCGGGAAAGGCGCAGTCGGGGCTTGTTGACAAAACAGAGCTTCGAAAACTGCATGATTTAAGCGTTAAGCTGACTGGAAAGGGAGTTTCCTGGAAAGTCACCAGCTGGATGAAACATTACAAGGAATACGTAGAGAAGCTGGGGAGAAACCGATATTCCTCTACGGGTATTCGAATGAGAATTCTGGCCGATTTGGCTAATAAGAAAGAGCCGTCAAGGTATGGTGCTTTTCGGTTTTTTATGAAATTGTGTTCTGATAACAGAGTGGATTTATATTCTCCGCATCAGAATCTGCCTGTAGAACCTTATGTGGAGGAAGGTGCAGTCATAGTGGACAAAAGTGATTATGAAGACCTTTCGAGCTTGGCCAGTATAAAGCTTTCCGCTGCGCCTGTTGTTTCTTCTGAACTTGCAAAGGGGCAGCAAAGCGAGGCATCGGGTATAAGTTCTTTTTTTGGAGAAAAGGATAAAGAAGTGCAGTCGCTGGAATTGCAGCCGCTTAATTTGTGGGCCAATATATCTGAGCGGGATGGCGGGGAACGTCAGCAGCTTAAGGCGATAATAAGAAAAGAAACTGAGGAAAGAATAAAAAAATTGAGTAAGACCGGGGAATGATTTTTTTGCACTGAGGTTTTGCTGTGCAGCCTGTTGTAGTTTTTGTCGTTTTTTCGCTAACAACAAAGCCGGCATTTCGGTCCGGCTTTGCTGCAAGTTTTATGTTGAAAATCGATATTAGGCTTCTGAAGTGCTTTCTACGTCCGCTTCGACTTCTTCTTCCACACCGTTTACTTTGTTTCTGATTTTAGTTTCCAATTCGTCCATCAGCTCCGGATTGTCCTGCAGAATACGTTTTACGCCGTCGCGGCCCTGTCCGAGTTTGGAGCCGCCGTACGAGAACCAGGAACCTGATTTCTTAACGATTTCCAGCTCTACGCCCAAATCCAGTATTTCTCCCACTTTCGAGATGCCTTCGCCGTACATGATGTCGAATTCAACAACCTTAAACGGAGGAGCTACTTTATTTTTCACCACTTTTACTTTGGTGCGGTTCCCCAGGATATTGTCGGCGCTTTCTTTGATTTGCCCGATGCGGCGGATGTCCAAGCGTACCGAAGCGTAGAATTTCAGGGCGTTGCCGCCGGTCGTGGTTTCCGGGTTGCCGAACATTACGCCGATTTTTTCGCGCAGCTGGTTGATGAACACGCAGGTACAGTTGGTTTTATTGATTGCGCCGGTTAGCTTCCGGAGAGCCTGCGACATTAAGCGCGCCTGGAGTCCCATTTTGCTTTCTCCCATGTCGCCTTCCAGTTCGCTTTTCGGAACCAGGGCAGCAACAGAGTCAATTACGCAAATGTCGATGGCGCCCGAACGGATCAGTTGTTCGGCAATCTCCAGAGCTTGCTCGCCGTTGTCGGGCTGGGCAATTAGCAGGTTTTCGGTGTCGATGCCCAGTTTCTCGGCGTATATTTTGTCGAATGCGTGTTCTGCATCCACGAATGCCGCAATGCCGCCGGCTTTCTGAGCTTCGGCTATGGAGTGCATGGCCAGAGTGGTTTTTCCTGAAGACTCCGGACCGTAAATTTCAATAATTCGTCCGCGAGGAAAGCCGCCGATGCCCAGCGCGATGTCTAATGATAATGAGCCGGATGAGATAGCGGGAATGTCATCAACTTTTTCGTCGCTAAGTTTCATGACAGTTCCTTTGCCGAATTCTTTGTCCAGCTTGTCCATGGCCAGTTGCAGGGCCTTCAGTTTTTGTTCTCTGATGTCACTCATGACTGTATTTGCTAATTATTGTAGTTTCTCTCGTTTTTCGGGTTGACAATCTACTACTAAATATCGTAGACGCAAAATTTGTTGACAAGTATTTTAGCATGCTGATTCTGCATTTTATCGTAAGGATCGGCGCATTGAATCAGACTCCTAAATCTAAGGAATCTGCTTAAGTTTTACAGGGCAGTGCATGTTTTTTACTGAGTTCGTTCAAATAAGTGCTGCCAGTAATTTAACTTATGTTGCTGCTTAGCTAAATCGTTGGCTATGAAACAAAACTGAAAATAATAAAAAAATGTACGAAGCGCTTAGCTGCTTTTTTTTTGTGCAAATGGCTCGGGCAGTTATGACAAAGGATTGGTTAATTTTGTTGGTGATTTTCCAGAAAAGGATTTTTCTGAATGTTTGGCTGGGAAATATCATAAAAAGAGTGAGGTTCGTTAGTCCAATTGTAGTATGGGTTTTGGCAGATGAAAGGAAAGCCGCGCGGGGGATCGGATAAAGTAAATATAATAGTGTATATTGAAGGTTTGAGTGGAGAGGATGTTTGCCCGTTTTTTGGATTGTTGTAACTGAGAAAATAATTAAGACTTGTATGAGGCGTTTGTTCTTTATTGTTTTTTGTATGTGGACGCTGCCGGTTTGGGGCAGGCCATTTCAGGACAGTCTTCAGGCTTGGCCGGCAGAGTTGGATTATAGTGTGGATTCAACGTACCGATGTCACGACCAGCAAATTTTTTTTCCGGGAGAGGTGATGGAGTATCAGCTTTTTTTCTCCTTTATAAAGGTTGGCGAAGCCACGATGAAAATTGACAGGAGTTTGTACGAAGTCAGCAGTCGCCCGTGTTATTACGTAAAGGTGGACGGAAAAACAACGGGTTTTTTTTCGACGATTGCAAAAATACGCAACACATGGGGAAGTTTTATTGACACGGTTTCGATTGTTCCGCAGCTTTTTTACAGAAATATTCGGGAAATGAAGTATCGGAAAAAGGAAATATATCTGTTTGATCACAAATATGACACGGTGTATGTGGAGCATCGGGACAAAAAATCCGGTAAATACAGAAAAACCACTTCTTTTCGCGTGCCCAATAATGTGCAGGATATGATCAGCGGATTTTATTATCTGCGCACGCTTGATTTCGATACGATTCGGTCAGGCGATGTTTTTACCGTTCCGGGCTTTTATAAAGACTCAGTGTATAATCTGCATGTGAAATACCTAAGAAGGGAGATTATCAATACTAAGCTTGGTAAACGCGTAGCGCTGGTCATGCAGCCGTTTATGCCGGACAATGGCGTGTTTAACAAAGGAAGCTCCATTACTGCCTGGATTTCGGATGATGATTACCGTATTCCTCTGAAAGTGAAGGCAAATCTTAAGGTCGGGGCGGGTATTGTGGAAATAAAACGCTATATACCAGGCAGAACGCTTCGCGACAAGGTTAAAGATTTGCCTCCGCTCAGGAGTTTTGTGCGTCCGCGTTTTTAAATGAATGTTAACTTAATAATAAGCTAAAGCAAAAATCCTTAAACATTTCATCATCGTTGTTTTCTTTCATTTTTTAGTTCCTACTTCTATTTTTAAGAGTGGAATCAGAGAGTTTACCTGCACTTTTTTTTTAATCAGAAAATTTCTTTCTACTTTAAAATGCAGGAGATAAAAGTGTCGGTCAGTGACTGCACTGAAATATGAAAAATAAATAGACCAATGATGAGTACGAAGTCGCAGCAAAAGGTGCTGGTGGTAGATGATGAAGAGGATATTCGCGAATTACTGTCTTACAACCTGAAAAAAGAGGGGTACTCGGTGGAAATGGCGGGAACGGGAATAGAGGCTGTGGAAGTGGCCAGGAAATTTGTGCCGGACTTGATCTTGCTTGACATAATGATGCCTCAGCAGGACGGTGTAGAGACCTGTCGCCAGCTTCGGGAGAACCCGGACTTGAGCGAGTCTTATATTGTCTTTTTGACAGCCCGTTCGGAGGAGTATTCTGAGATTGCTGCGTTTGAAAATGGTGCCGACGATTATATTACCAAGCCGATTAAGCCGCGGGCGTTAATGAGCCGGATCAGTGCTATGTTCCGCCGTGAGCAGAAAAAAAAGAGCTTTACCGATAAAATTGTGGTGGGGAATTTGGTGATTGACCGCACCAGCTACACTATCAAAGTTGACGGCAAAGCGATTACGCTGCCAAAGAAGGAGTTCGAGCTGCTTCATTTTCTGGCTATGAATCCGAGCAAAGTCTACAGCCGGGATGATTTGTTGGCTAACATCTGGGGCGCCGATGTCTATGTGCTGGCCCGAACGGTGGATGTACATATTCGGAAAGTCAGGGAGAAAATTGGCGACGGCTATATTGTGACAGTGAAGGGGGTGGGCTATAAGTTTGAGCTTAACTCGTAAGAACGATAGGTATAAAGAACGAAAGACGGCTGCACAGTCGTCTTTTTTAATTCTTCGCATTTTTTACTATTTTTAATGATGTTTTGCGGCAAACCATTTAGTCAAATAATAGCATAAGTAAAATTACTGGCAGTACTTTTAGAAAAAAAATATGTTTTTCAGTTCAAAGGGAGTAGCAACGCTTTTGAGCGTGTCGATAAGTATTGTTACCACGGCATTTTTGTCTTTGGTGGAAGGCGTGAGCTCTTTTGCGCTGGGACTGACTTTGTTCATTTCTTTTGCCGTGTCTTATCTTTTGGTGAGCATTACTTTTGAATTCTTGATTTTTAAGGAAGTGAATGAAATCCGATCGACGTTGGATAGCCTGCGGAAGGATGATGTGAGTTTTATTCCGAAAAATCCGAAGCGTTCGATGAACCCGATCAAGCGTATGAACGAGGAGATTTACTCGTATGCTTTCATCAAGCAGCGTGAGATTGATGAACTGAAGAAAATGGAGGCTTTCCGGCGGGAATTTTTGGCGGATGTTTCGCATGAGCTCAAAACGCCCTTGTTTGCTGCTCAGGGTTTTATACATACGTTGCTTGACGGCGCTATAGATGATCCGGAGTTCAGCAAGCGGTTTCTGAAAAAGTCGGCAAAGAGCTTGGATGGTTTGGCGAAGCTGGTGCGGAACCTGCTGTCAATTTCGCAGATGGAATCGGGAGACGTGTCCATGAATTTTCAGGACTTTGACATCCGGCGCATGGCCCGGGACGTGGTGGACCAGTACGAAAACAAGGCGGCTAAAAAAGGAATAAAGCTGCAGATGGAGGAAGAATGTATGGAGCCTGTCTGCGTGTTTGCTGACCCTGACCAGATAAACCGTGTGCTGGTGAATCTGGTGTCCAATGCCATGAAGTACACTGAAACGCCTGCCGCAGTGAAGATTGGTTTTGAGATAGGCGAAAAAGAGGTCACGATTTATGTGAAAGATACGGGGCTTGGCATTCCAAAGGAAGATTTGAACCGGATTTTTGAGCGCTTTTATCGTGTGGAAAAAAGCCGTTCGAAAGACAAAGGAGGAACGGGGCTTGGGCTGGCGATTGTGCGTCACATACTGCAGGCCCACGGCAATTCCGTTCACGTGGAGAGCGAGGTGGGGAAAGGTTCTACATTCAGTTTCAAATTGCCGAAAGGGGAGCTTAGTTCATGAGAGGAAACTTAGTTTGAAAGACACAAACGGCCCTGTCCGCAGACAGGGCCGTTTGTGTTTCAATTGGTTTGCTTAGTAACTGTGTTCGTTCAGTACCGTTTTGCCTCGGTATGTCCAGTAGATAAGCGAGGTGTATGCAATGACAAAAGGCATTCCCCAAATGGCAATGAAGAACATTGTTCTTAGTGTGTATTGCGAAGATGAGCCGTTGTAGATGTTGAGGCTGAAGTCGGGATTGGCCGAGGAGATCAGCATATTAGGAAATATTCCTAAAGCAAACAGTGATACAAGGGCCGCGATCGTACAAGAGGACGAGAAGAAAGCAAAGTACGGTTTTCCTTTTGCAATGGCCCGAGGGATGTTGGCGATGGAAAGCACGTTAAGCGATACAACCAGCCATGCCACAATCGAAATCTCTGTGGAGTAGTGGGCGATAAGGCTGTGGGAAGCCAGCGATTTTATTTTTCCGAAAGAGAAATTAGCCAGCATCTCCGGGCGCTGCATTACAGTTATTCCCGTCAGGATCAGAAAGAGCACGACGAAAACCGGGAAAATCACTTTGAACCAGCCAAGCACCTGTTTTTGCAGTTCGCCTTCGGTTTTGATGTTTAGATAGACAGAGCCCTGCAGCGCGAACATTGTTACAGTGAAGACGCCGCACAGAAGCGAGTAAGGATTGAGCAGCGCTAAGAATGTGCCTTGGTATTCCAGGTCTGCTCCTATGTTCATGCCTATCACCGCATTCCCGATGGCTACGCCGAACAGAAAGCTGGCCAGCAAAGAGCCTGCTGAAAAACTCACATCCCAGAACTGTCTCCATTTTTTGTTTTCTTCCTTGCTTCGGAATTCGATGGAAACTGCCCGGAAGATCAGTGAGAAAAGCAAGAGCATAAAGGCAAGATAAAAACCGGAAAAAGCTGTGGCATAAACTTCCGGGAAAGCGGCGAAAAGTGCTCCTCCGGCCGTTACGAGCCACACTTCATTGCCGTCCCACACCGGTCCGATCGAATTGAGCATGATGCGCCGGTCATGGTCGTTTTTGGTGAACAGATGAAGAATGCCCACTCCGAAGTCAAATCCGTCGAGTATGGCGTAGCCTACCAGCAACACGCCTACTATAATGTACCAAATTACGTTAAAATCCCATTCCATAATTTATTTGTTTTCAAAGCTGTCTAATCGGTCTTCTTTTCGGCTGAAGCCTGCGTACGGAGCGTCTTCGAAGTGTTCCGGGCCGTGTTTTATTTCTTTGTCAAGCACATAGATCCATACAAAAAACAGCAGGATATACACTAGGAAAAAGAGAATCAGGGAAGTGAGCACTTCAGGGGCGGTTACTGCTTTGGAAACGCCGTGGGTGGTTTTAAGCAGGCCGTATACTACCCAGGGCTGGCGTCCTATTTCGGCTGTTACCCAGCCCAGCTGGTTGGCGGCAACCGGCAGCACGACCGAAACAACGAAGATTTTCAGCAGCCATTTTTTTTCGAACAATTTTTTGCGTGCCATAAGGTAGGTCGAATAAAGTGTCAGGGCGATAAGCAGCATTCCGATGGCGACCATTATGTGGTAAGTCTGGAAAGTTGCGTTCACTTTGGGCCAGTTTTCTTCCGGAATGTCATTCAGTCCCTTTATTTCGCCTTCAGTAGTTCCGTATGAGAGCAGGCTCAGCATGCCGGGAATGGCAAGCCCTTTTGTTTCGCGTTTTTCTTCGTCCACCCAGCCCATAATGTAGAGCGGAGCGTTTTTTTGGGTTTCAAAAACGCCTTCCATGGCGGCCATTTTCGAAGGCTGGTATTTACGGACAATCTGCGCAGAAAGGTCGCCCAGAAGCAACTGCAGCAACGAGGTTACCGTGGCCACAATCATGGCAATCTTAAGCGAGCGCTTGGCGAAGTCGGTGTATTTGTTCTTGAGCAGGTAGTAAGCCGAAACGCTGATGACAAGAAAAGCGCCTTGGACAAAGGCCCCGAAGATTACGTGCTGAAACCTGACCAGGGAAGAAGGGTTGAAAACCATCTCCCAAAAGTCGGTAATGACTGCGCGCTCTATTCCGTTGTGCATCACGAGTTCGTAGGCTACGGGCGTTTGCTGCCAGGAGTTGGCCACAACAATCCAGAAGCCCGACAGCACCGAGCCGATGAACACCATGCAGGTGGCGAACAGGTGCATAGGTTTGCTGACGCGGTTCCAGCCAAACAGCAGAATAGCCAAAAAACCTGATTCAAGGAAAAAAGCAAAGATTCCTTCGGCGGCGAGAGGCGAGCCGAAAATATCTCCTACATAGCGCGAGTAAGTCGCCCAGTTGGTGCCGAACTCAAACTCGAGCACAATTCCCGTGGCAACGCCAACCGAGAAGTTGGCCGCGAATATTTTTATCCAGAAGCGGGTAATGCGTTCGTATATGGGCTTCTTGGTGATTAGAAAAAGAGATTCGAAAATAACCATCAGCAGTCCCATCCCAATGCTGAAGGGAGGGAATATGTAATGGAACATGGCCGTGACGGCAAACTGCAGTCTTGAGAGGAATTCTACATCCATGATTAAGATTTTTTCTTGTTGAATCGGTGATAAATGTTGAGGGCGAACAGGCAAAAAATTAGCCCGAACACCAGACGAAGCGCCTTTTTGGTTTCCAACGGCCCGAGTGTTGCAGGCAGGCCCGGCAAATGCGACACAAGCTTGAAGCTGAAGAAGCAAAGAAACACGAGCAGGAACAATCGGGTGACAGCGGGCTGTGCGCGATGTTTCATTTGTGTGTATCGGTTTTTCATTAGCGTTTTGTTCTTGCCGAATGCAATGAATTTTTATTGCAGAGCATCACAGGGTGACGGCTGGCTCTGCAGCTGAGAAAATCGATTACTGACCGGCGCGAGCATTAAGTGTGAATTTTGTCTTGTTCCGAATCTGTTGAATTCGGAGCTGAAAATTAATTTTTTTTCGTTCCCTGCAGAAAGAAAGCTTATCTAAAAAACTAATGAAGCAATAGTAAAAAATGATGGCTCAGCACTGTGTAGGGGGCTCTTGCGAATGGCGGCGCCGAACTAACTGATCCGTTTAAATAAGCTCTATTTATACTGACAGCGTTGTTTAGTTTGAAAAACGTAGTTGATACAAAAAATTAATTTAAAAAATATATCCAATTATTTAAATTTTTATTTATAAAATATTATCAATAATATATTCTTCAAAATCAACTTAAAAATGCATTTCTTTTAAATTAAGACCGGCTGTGATTAAATTTCGATGTTGATTTTTTTTGACAACTTAAGATACATTTATGCAAAGGAATGATAAAATGCGCCCTGAAGGAGTATTTGCGGCTGATTTCAGAAGCGATACGGTAACCCGGCCGACAAAGGAAATGCTTGAAGCTATGTGGAGCGCACCGGTGGGTGACGATGTGTTTCAGGAGGATGTTTCCGTGAATGCGCTTGAGGAAAAAGCCGCGGAAATGTTTGGGATGGAGGCCGCGCTGTTTTGTCCGTCGGGAACGATGACCAACCAGGTGGCGATTAAACTCCACACGCAGGCAGGTGACGAGGTAATATGCGATGAAAAAGCTCATATATACAATTATGAAGGCGGGGGAATAGCGTTCAATTCAGGTTGTTCCGTAAGTCTTCAGCGCGGAAACTTGGGACGCTTTTCAGCTGAGGATGTGCTGCGAAGCATTCGGCCCGATGATGTACACTCGCCGAGAACAGCATTGGTGGCTTTGGAGAATACCGTGAACAAGGGCGGCGGCGTTTGCTGGGATTTTCTTGAAATGAAGAAAATCGGCAAGATTTGCCGGGAGAATAAACTTGCTTTTCACCTGGACGGAGCCCGGCTTTTCAATGCGTTGGTGGCCGGGAATGAAAGTGCCGTGGATTACGGAAAGCTGTTCGATACGATCTCTATTTGCCTTTCCAAAGGATTGGGCGCTCCTGTAGGTTCATTGCTGCTCGGCGATCGCGAGCGTATAAAAAAAGCGCGGCGTTGGCGTAAAGTGCTTGGAGGAGGCATGCGTCAGGCAGGTTATTTGGCTGCGTCAGGCGCTTATGCGTTGGATTATCATATTGGCCGTTTGAAGGAAGATCATCGCAAAGCCCGGATTTTGGGTGAGGAAGTGGCCAGGCTTCCGTTTGTGAAACAGGTGATAGCTCCGGAAACAAATATTCTGCTGTTTGAGCTGGAAGATAAGGCGGTGCCGAGGGATTTTCTTGAAAGGCTTAAAGAAAAAGGCGTGCAGGCGGTGTCCTTCGGCGGGCAGCTTATCCGTATGGTGACCCATCTGGATATCTCTGAAAATGCGCTGCAGTATGCGATTGAGCAGCTTAAATCGATGAAAGCATAGCCTGCGCCGGGTTGGTGTTCTTTAAACTTTTTTCTAGGGAAGCGCTTTATCAAGTTAGAAGTTTTGAAGAATATTGAATATGAAAACACGCTTGATATTGGGGCTTATCGCATTTACTTTATGTGTTGCATGCGGGAAAGATGAGCAAGAAGAACCCGATTTTACATTTAGAGCGCTGACTGCGCGTTCCTGGACTATGGTCAGCTACCATACAGACCCTCCATTAGTGATTGACTCTATGGAGGCCAGTGAGTTAATGGAGTTTATGCGGGAGTGTCAGCGGGATGACCGCTTGACTTTCAGAAAAAGCGGAGAGTTCAGCTGGGATCATGGCGCTTTGGAATGCACAGATGATTCTGTGCAGGCGGTATTTTTTCATCCGGACAGCATACTGCGCACTCAAATTGTATCGGATGGCAGAAGAGGGAACTGGAAGTTTGAGGACGACGGCAGCGTGCTGGTTTTTATAGATGCTAATACAAATGTGACAAGGCGTGTGGAAGTAATGGAAATATCTCCTGCTCTGTTGAAATTTCGCTACCACATGCGGAAAAATTATCAAATACATACGGTTACCAAGATGTTTTACCATCCGGAATGAGGCGGAGATATCTTGGTATAGCAGCTGCGCTTTTTTTCGTCTTCATAGGTTTTGCACAGGAGAGGAAGAAGAAGTATTATAATTTTCGTCTGGAGGGAGAGGAGGTTGTTTTTTCTCATTCGTATAAGTATAATCTTTCTCCCTCTACAGTCAAATCCCGGCTAAGCCAATTGCTGACTTCTCAGCCTTCATTTGTCAGCTTGCGCAGCATTCCCAAGGGTTATGAGCTAGAAATAAGCGATTTGAGAATTCCCATGGGGGCCTACAAGCTTAAGCAGGACAGTATATTGAGCGCGTTTGATCATATGTTCACAGCTAATGTAAGAGTGCAATTCTTAACTACTGGGGGATACCGTGTTGAAGTTAGAAAGATGGTGTTCACCAGCAAGGTAATATCACCTTTGGATTTTTTGGAAGAAAGCAAAAAGAGAAAAACCATTGAGCAGCAGGTTTTGGAAAAGAACGGAGAGGGGTTTAGACATACGGAACCGAAAGTCAGGAGAAGCCTGATGCTGCTGCACAGCGATCTTGTCTCCTTGTTTCGAATTCCAAACAGTCCCTGAGTTATAAGACGCCTTTAGTGCTTGGCAGGGTTTTCATTTCTTCGGGTACTCGCTGTATGGCCATCTTAATGGCCTTGGCCAGTGCTTTAAATATTGCTTCGATTTTGTGATGCTCGTTGCTGCCTTCCGCTTTTATGTTCAGATTGCACTGGGCAGCGTCGGCGAATGACTTGAAGAAATGGTAAAACATTTCCGTGGGCATATCCCCGATCTTTTCTCTTTTGAATGAAACGTCCCACACCAGCCACGCCCTTCCGCCAAAGTCTAGTGCAACCTGAGCAAGCGAATCGTCCATAGGTAAAAGAAAACCGTAGCGGTTGATTCCCCGCTTATCTCCGAGCGCCTGACGAAATGCTTCGCCCAGAGCTATTGCAGTATCTTCAATTGTGTGATGTTCATCTACATGCAAATCTCCGTTTGTTTTAATGTCCATGCCGCAGCCTGAGTGGCGGCTTAGTTGGTCAAGCATGTGGTTAAAAAAATTCAAGCCCGTACGGATGTCGTGCAGGCCAGCTCCGTCAAGGTTAAGACGGATTGAGATGTCCGTTTCGTGGGTTTTCCTGTGGATTGAGGCTGTTCTTTCTTCAAGCACAGCAAGCCTGAAAATTTCTTCCCAGTCGCGTGTAGTAAAATCTGCAGAGTCTGAAGGTTCATTGGAGAAGAAAATGCTTTTTGCGCCCAGGTTTTTGGCCAGTTCCACATCTGTTAGCCGGTCTCCGATTACAAAGGATTTGCTCAGGTCATAGCTTCCGCTTAAATATTCAGTGAGTAAGCCTGTTCGGGGTTTTCTGGTGGAAGCGTTGTCTTCAGGAAAGGAGCGGTCGATAAGAATTTCGTCAAAAAACACGTCTTCGTTTTCCAGGGTGCGAAGCATTTTGTTGTGTGCCGGCCAGAACCGGTCTTCCGGAAAAGATTCTGTGCCGAGTCCGTCCTGGTTGGTGACCATGACGAGCTCGTAATCGCCAAACTGCGCGATTTTGCGAAGGCAGGAAATGGCTTTTGGGATAAATTCGAGTTTTTCCAAAGAATCCACTTGTTGGTCAGAAGGCGGTTCGACAATGATTGTCCCGTCGCGGTCGATAAACAAAGCTTTCTTTTTTGTATTCATGAGGTGTGGTTTTCTGGGTTAAAAGATTGAAGGGCTTTGATGAGCTGCGCATTTTCTGATTCTGTGCCGACAGTAATTCGCAGACCGCCTTCGCACTGTTTAATTTGGCTGCGGTTGCGCACTACAATTTCTTTTTGCAGGAGACTTTGGTATACAGAATCAGCATGCTTGGTTTTTATAAGTAGAAAATTTGCATCTGAATGATAGACAGTTTCTACGAAAGGCAATGACAGCAGTTTTTCTTTAAGGTCTTCTCGCATGGCGAGTATTTTATGGGCTTGCTGATTTATCAGCGTTTCATTGTTCAGGGCTTTCAGAGCTGCTTTTTGCGTTAAGCTGCTCAGGTTGTATGGTGATTTGATCTTGTTGAGCCACCCGATTATCTCTTCTGAGGCGAACGCCATGCCCAGCCGCAGTCCGGCAAGTCCCCAGGCTTTGCTGAAGGTCTGCAACACGACAAGGTTCGGAAATTCGCTTAGCCGTTTTGTCCATGAAGGTGCTTTTGCAAAGTCTATGTAGGCTTCATCAATGACCACAATGCTACCGAATTTGCTGAGCAGCAGCTCAATGGCTTCGGGCCGCAGCAGGTTTCCCGTAGGGTTGTTGGGAGAGCAAAGAAATAGCAGTTTGCAATCCGGATCAGCTTGCTCCAGGATCTTTTCAGTTTCGAGATGGAAGCTTTCGTTCAAGGGAATGTCCAGTACATCAACATTGTTTATCGATGCGCTAACTTGATACATACCGTATGTAGGCGGACAAAGTACGATTTTGTCCTGTTTGGGCTCGCAGAACAAGCGAATGAGCAAATCGATAGGTTCATCGCTGCCGTTGCCAAGGAAAATCTGCTCGGGAGGTATATGTTTAAGTTTGCCGATGGCCTTTTTTAAATCCAGCTGATACGGGTCCGGGTATCGGTTAAGCTTTGGGTATAAAGCGGAGCCCAGCGCATTTTCGTTGGCATCCAGAAAGATTTTTGCTTTTCCAGAAAATTCATCCCGGGCCGAGGAATATGCAGAAAGGCATTTTAAATGAGGGCGGATAAGGTTTTCAATTTTTGTCATTCTGAAAAAAGTTTAAGCGAATGCTTACAGCATTTCTGTGCGCAATCAGTTCTTCGGCTTCGGCCATGGCTTCAATAGCGGGCCCAAGGTTTTTCAGGCCGTTCTCAGTTATTTTCTGAAAGGTGATTTTTTTCTGGAAACTCTCCAGAGAAACGCCGCTGTAGGCTTTGGCGTGGCCGTAGGTGGGCAGCGTATGGTTAGTTCCCGATGCGTAGTCTCCGGCCGACTCAGGAGTGAAGTTGCCCAGAAAGACAGAACCCGCGTTGCGAATTGCCGAGGCGATCTTTTCATCGTTGCTGCAGGCCAGAATCAGGTGTTCCGGAGCGTAAAGATTGATGAACTCTACAGCGTCCTTTTCTTTGCTTAGCACGATCGAACGGCTGTTTTCAAGGGCCTTCCGGACGGTTTCTTTTCGGGGAAGCGCTTCCAGCTGCTGGTTTAGCTCGGCTAATACAGCATTTTGCACCTGTTCAGAGTTGGCAACTAAGATCACCTGGCTGTCTTCCCCGTGCTCGGCTTGGGAGAGCAAGTCGCTGGCGGCAAAAGCAGGTACTGCCGCGTCATCGGCGTAGACCAGCACTTCCGAAGGACCTGCAGGCATATCGATTGCGGTGCCGAATTCCTGCATAACCAGCTGCTTGGCTGCCGTGACGTACTGATTGCCTGGTCCGAAAATTTTATCTGCTTTCGGAATGCTTTCTGTGCCGCAGGCCATTCCGAAGATAGCCTGGCTGCCGCCCACTTTATAAATCCGGTCTACGCCCGCAAGCCGGGCCGTATAAAGAATCGCTGGGTGAATTTCTCCCTTGGAGTTTGGCGGCGAGCAGAGAACGATTTCTTCGCATCCGGCCAGCTGGGCCGGTATGGCAAGCATCAGAACGGTGGAAAACAGCGGCGCGCTCCCTCCGGGAATGTAGATCCCGACTTTTTCGA
>JAKSBZ010000021.1 GCA_022360875.1 Cytophagales bacterium
GCCGGCGCCCGGAGGGCCGAATAGTACGATATTTAACATTAGAGTTGAAGGGTTTTTATATAAAATATTTTTTCAAAACACGCAATATAGCAGATTAGCTTAGAATCCCTGCTTTGCGGAAGGGATTTATTCAGATTCTGCCAGTTGATAAACGTCTTTCAGGTTTCGGGCAACGCCGTCGTAATCCAGTCCGTAGCCCAGTACGAATTTGTTCGGAATTTCGAAACCGATGAACTTAAGACCGATGTCCTTTTTGTAGGCCTCTGGCTTGTAAAGCAGCGTGGCTACTTCGATGGATGCCGGGCCAAGGTCTTGCAGCAAATCGTAGATGTGCTCCAGTGTGGTGCCGGTGTCTACGATGTCTTCCACTACGATTACGTGGCGGTTGAAAATGTTTTCGGTCAGACCGATCAGCTCTTTCACGCTTCCCGTGCTTTGCATTTCGGAATAAGAGGCCAGGCGGATAAAAGTGACATCGCATTCGGTATTCACTTCTCTGAGCAAGTCCGCGGCAAAAACAAATGAGCCATTAAGTATGACAATGAACAGGGGTTTTTTTCCCTCGTATTTTTTCGTGATGTCTTTCCCTAGTACTGCAACCCGATCGGCAATTTCCTGGTGAGAGATATACGATTTAAATTCTTTATCCTTGATTTTCATCCTGATAAACGTTTACAAAAAACCCTCATGTATGATGAGGGTTCGCAAATATAAGACTAAAGTTTTAAGAATGGAAGAATTAAAACTCGCAGGTGAGCAAAGGTTTATTCCTTACAAATTTTTCATCAGGAGTTGATATAATTGCTGATTGCTTGCATAGTCGGACTTGTAAATTAGCTCGTCCGGACTGTGCGCATAGCTCGACGGAGGACCTATGAAACACCAGTCGAATGGATAGGGCGATCTTTGCAATTCGGCGCCGTCGCTTCCGCCAGTTCCCTCTGCTTCCAGTTGCACGGCAATGTCTGATTTATTGGCTATTTCCCTGATTTTCCGCACAAACGGATAGCGGGGGATGCCGCGGTCTCTGAGCGAGACAACTGTTCCTTTTCCGAGAAATACGCCGTCGGTTGCCCAAGTGACATCGGAAATGAGCGCCTGGCTTACGCCCAGTTCCTCGTATATATAGCGCCCCAAAACAATGGCAGAGCCGCCTCCGTGTTCCTCGTAACAGCTGAAGGCAATAACGCCGTGCTCAAGATTTTGGCACAGCTCAAGCGCATTGAGTATTCCGAGCCGGTTGTCCAGGCTGCAGGACTGTACGGTTTCATCGTCTTCGCGAAAGCTGCACTCGAATATGAGGCTTGTGCCTCGCTCTATCGGTCGGGTGGCGCTGTGAAAGAGTCTGCCGTCTTCGTCTACAATAAGCTGGCAGCTGATCTCGCCGTTTTCGTCGCTGCCCCGCAGCGCAAAGCCTGTTTGCACGTCAGGCCCTCCGATGGACACCAGCTGGTTTTCGTAGCGCGCCGTAAAGCCGATGGAGTCCATGTGGGCGAAAACCGCTGTGCGGGGTTTTCCGAATTTCAGAAGAAATCCGTCCCGGAATTCTTCCCGGTCAATTATTTCTACTGGGTGTTTCCAGTTTTTCTTTTCTTTTTGAATGTAGGAGAGCAGAAATTCTTTCATTCTGAACTCTTCCCCCGAAGGGGCGTGTACTTCGCAGAGTTGTTGCAAAAGCTGAGTGTTCATGTATTTCCTGTGCTTGATTTTTTCAAACCTATTGGGAATAATCTTCTTAAGCTAGTGGTGTAAGAAAAAAACTTTATCTTTGTCCCAGAAACTACTAAAAAGGAAAACAGTGAGCATTTTCAAGTTAAACGAAACTAACTCGGTGGCCAACCAGTTCTTGGCCGAGCTGCGCGACATTACAGTACAAGGAGACAGCATGCGTTTCCGCCATAATTTGCGTCGTTTGGGATCTCTTTTGGCCTATGAGATTTCCAAGGAACTGGAGTATGAGGAGAAAGAAATCACCACACCCCTGACTACTGCCAGCATTCCGATGATAAGCGCCCAACCGATTCTGATGACAATTCTAAGAGCGGGCGTGCCTTTTTACGATGGTTTTCTCGAAATTTTTGACAAGGCATACAGCGGTTTCATCGGTGCGTACCGACGCAAAAACGAAGATGTGCCGGACGGATTTGACATCTATTTGGGTTACAGTGCTTTTCCTGATATCACGGACAAAGAGCTTATCGTAATCGATCCGATGCTGGCTACCGGTGCTTCTTTGGCCAAGTCGCTGGATAAAATTTTGGAATTCGGAACGCCAAAGAAAATCCACGTGGCGGCGACGATTGCTGCGCCTGAGGGAGTGGAGTATGTGCTGAAAAATATATCTGCACCAATCAAAATCTGGACATGTGCGCTGGATGAAAAGCTTGACGAGCATAAATACATTGTGCCGGGACTGGGCGATGCTGGTGATTTAGCTTACGGCGAGAAGCTTTAAACAACGCCTCTTGAGCCGAATGAAGCGTTCAGGTTTATTTGGCAAAAGGTTTCGGAAAAAAACAAGAACTCTTCTTTTGCATAAGGGAAGAGTTTTTTTGTTTAAGTTGAAAGTATAATTTGGCAGGCATTTAAGTACTTCGTACCAATAACATTAGTTTAAATTACTGGCAGTGCTTAATAGTCTAAATATGTCTATGGCGTTGTTTCGGCGCCAGTGTGGGAAAATGAGAAAACGGTATGCTTGAAGATATTTTTTATTCGGTGATCGGGCTGCTTGTCCTTATTGGCAGCGGCGAGTTTTTAGTGCGCGGGTCGTCTCGTATCGCCTTGAAGCTGAAAATGCCTCCGTTTATTGTGGGGCTGACTGTTATTGCTTTCGGAACTTCGGCTCCGGAGCTGTTTACCAGCATCCAGGCGGCTCTTACGGGCAGTTCGGATCTGGCAATTAGTAATGTGATAGGCTCAAATATCTGCAATCTGGCTCTAGTGCTTGGCGTTACGGCGATTTTGTACCCGATTCGTGTAGGAAAAAACAGCCTGAAGCTGGATTGGCCAGTTACCATGTGCTCTTCTTTGCTGATTTATGTGTTTACGCTGGAGGGGGTTCTGAATGCCTGGGAAGGAATGGTTTCTTTCCTGTTGTTGCTGGCTTATTTGGCTTACACGATTACAAAAGGCAGAAAAAAAGCCTTGGTGGAGACTGAGAATTTGGAATTGGTGGACGCCGAACGTCATCCGTATCCGATATATAAAAGCGTGGTGTTTGTTGCATTAGGCGCCATAGGTTTATATTTTGGTTCAAAGTGGTTTGTGATGGGAGCTCAGGGTATGGCCAAGGGATTTGGTGTGAGCGACCGTGTAATTGGAATTACCGTTGTAGCTTTGGGGACGAGTCTTCCCGAGTTGGTGACTTCGGTTATTTCGGCCTTGAAAAAAGAGACGGATCTGGCCCTGGGGAATCTATTGGGTTCGAATATTTTTAATAATCTGGCAATCTTGGGCATCACCGCCATGGTGAAGCCGGTTGGAGCCAGCGATAAAATTCTGACGGTGGACATGGTCTGGATGCTTGCGATTACCTTGCTTGTTTTTCCTATCATGCTGTCGGGCAGGCGGATTTCCAAGCCTGAAGGTTTTGCCTTGCTAGCTGTGTATGGTTTGTATACTTACATTGTGGTTTCCTGAAATGAGAATGTGTTTCAGGGGCTCAAAAAAGGGATGGCAGGGCTTGTGTATGCCGAGGAAAGGGAATTCAGATATGGATTAATTTCTTACAATGAAAGAACAAATACTGAAGTGGTCTTCTGTTTATTTTTCAAGTATGTTCAAGTTCGTGGGAGGGCCTTTGCTGGGTTCTTCGATGGATCTTACGCTTCTCGAAACATGGTTTTTTACCAGTATGGGGATGATGACCACCGTATTGGTAATCTCATATTTTCACGCTCCTATCTATAGGGTCTTTTACCGATACAGAAAAAGAAAGAGCAGAAAAGTTTTTTCCAGCCGGAACAGAATGTTTGTAAGCATTTGGCGAAAATGGGGCAGCTTTGGCGTGGCTTTCCTTACGCCGGTTCTGTTTTCCCCGATTGTCGGAACCTTGCTAATGGTTTCGCTGGGTGAGAAGAAAAACCGGCTGATCTCTTACATGGCTTTCAGTGCCTTTTTCTGGGGAGGCATCATCAGCCATTTTATCGATTTGCTGGTTGAATTTTTAATGCAGACGGTTTAATCCAGCGTGACTGAAAGGAAGCAGTTTTCGATTTTTTTATAAAAGACAGAGACTTTTTGTTTAGAAGCTTTTTGCACTTGTACCTGCAGTATGCCTTCTTCTTTTAATAGAAAAGGTTGGGCAACAATCTCTTCTTTGAAAAGCAGGCCGCGGATTTGCATTCTCTTGTAAACGGCTTCTTTTATTGTCCACAGAAGGGTTTGCTTTTCCAGGTCGTCAATGAAAGATTCCTCGTCCGGATGCACAAACTTGTGGGCAACACGCCCGACTTTCGGATGAACAGGCTCGATGTCGATGCCTGCGGGGCATGATTGGTGCACGGCGGCACAGGCAAGGTTTTTCGTATGGCTTATTGAAGGAAAGAGCGGGGATTGCAAAAGCCGGGGCACACAGTCGCTGTTTTTTTCCAATCCTGAGTAGTCTTCTTTTAAAGAAAGCAGCAAATTCTTCAGACACAATCGGGCAGCGAGCCGTTCGGTCTGTTTACATTCGTTGCGGGTTTGCAGCACGTTGGTTAAGTCCTTGTTTGCGTAAGCCGAAAATGCTTTTTGGAAAAAAGCCAGAGGTTCTTCAATGTGCCAGAGGCCTATGGCGACAGATTCGTTTATTTGCTGAAATTTCGTAAAGGGCATGAGTAAATGTTCAAAAAGAAACAGAGTTCTTGTATTTTTGCGGGTGTTTTGCACACTCGAAATTCCTTTCAGAATTCACTAACAGAAAAATTATGCTCAAAGTTAATATAGAAAAAGTTGGATCGCTAACCGGACACAAAGATTGTGTATACGCGTTGGAGCGAGCGTGGGAGGACCATTTGTTTTTTTCGAGCGGCGGAGACGGGCAGGTGATTCTGTGGAATGCAACCGATTCGGAAAAAGGGAGGCTGATTGCTAAGCTAAGCCGTTCGGTTTACAGTCTGCATTACAAACCGGATAGCGGGCTGTTGTATATAGGTCAAAATTTTGAAGGCATACAGGTTATTGATCCCCGGCAAAAGCGGGCGGTAAAGAGTGTGAAAATTACAAATGCGGCTATTTTTGATATTCAGTCAGATAATAAGTACCTTTATGTAGCTTGTGGCGACGGAAAGCTGGTAATGATGGACTTAGACAGTCTTGAAGTGGTTAAGCGGCTGAAGTTGTCTGAAAAAAGTGTGCGCAGCATTTCTTTGCATCCTGAAAAAATGGAATTAGCCGCCGGTTGCAGCGACGAGTCGATTCAGCTGGTGGATTTGGAATCATTCGCCGTCCGCTCGATTGAGAAGGCGCATGCCATCTCTGTTTTTGGAGTTGAATATCACCCCGGCAAGCAGTCTTGCTTGTTGAGTGTTTCGAGGGATGCGCGAATTAAGGCATGGGATGTGTCTGCGCTTGATTTGCAGCAGGAAATTCCGGCGCATATGTTTGCAATTAACGATTTGGCGTTCAGTCCCGACCATCAGCTGCTGGCAACTTGCAGTATGGACAAATCGGTAAAGATTTGGGATGCGCATAGTCTCCGGTTATTGAAAGTGGTGGACAAAGCGCGATTTGCAGGGCACGGAACGTCGGTTAATAAACTGTTGTGGATACCTTACCAGAATTTTTTAGTTTCTGCCAGCGATGATCGAAGTCTGGCCATTTGGAAAATTGATAGAGAATAAACCATGAAAGTAACTCCATTGGAAATTCGTCAGAAAACTTTCGAAAAAAACTTTCGAGGGTATGACAAAGAAGAAGTTGAAGCCTTTTTGCTTTCTCTTTCTCAGGAGTGGGAAAAGCTGCTGGACAAAAACAAGGATTTGACTCTTCGGCTCGAAACGGCTAATCGGGAGTTGGAAAAGCTGCATGAGGTGGAGACTACGCTGTACAAGACCCTGAAGACGGCAGAAGACACCGGACAGAATATTATGGAGCAGGCCGAGCAAAAAGCCGCGCTGAAAAAAAGGGAAAGCGAGCTTGATGCAGAACGAATGCTGAACGAGGCTAGGGCAGAAGCCACTCAGATGATCGAGGATGCGGAAATTCGCTCTGATCAGCTGATTTCGGAAGTGGAAGGCCAGGCGAGACAGGCTTCTGGAAGCATGATGGAATTGCTTCGGGAGATGGAATTTCATTACCGGGAATTGTGCGAGGGCCGCGACGGTGTTTTGGCTGATTTGCACCGTATGACCGAAGATTTGCAGGGGCGATTGGACAAGGCGCAGGATCAGAAGAAAACGAAGCAGCTGGATCTGGAAAAAATTATGGAAGGAGCGCGGAGGGTGTTCAGGCAAAACGCTGCGCCGCAAGTGGAAGAGGCTCTTGCAGCATCGCCCCAGGAGGACGTTAAACCACAGGAAGAAATAATTGAAGAGCCGGCTGCTGAGGATGCTGTTTTGAGGCAGGAAGAAGACGCGCCAATTCAAGAAGCCGGCACAAGCCAGGAAGTTGCGGCTGAACAAGCGGCTGAACAGGAAGAGTTGGCTGTTGAAAAAAATGAGGAGCCGGTTTCAAAGGCTCGGCAAGAGAGCCAGCAGGATGAAGAATCATTTTTTGATCAGATAAATTAATCGGCAGGATATTTTTTTGGATGCTGAAGTGCAAGTGCTTCACGAACGCAACTAAGGATGACTATGGGAAAAGTATCGCTTGAGGGACTGGAATTTTTTGCCTATCACGGCTTTTATGAGGAGGAAAGGAAGATTGGCAACCGGTACAGTGTAGATGTTGTTGTGCATACGGATTTTGAGACCGGTGCAAGGAACGATGTCTTGGAGGGAACGGTTAACTATGAATTGCTTTACAAAATCGTTGCTCAGGAAATGGAGATTTCGTCCAAGCTGCTGGAGCATGTAGGCAAGCGCGTGATTGACCGGGTGTTTAAGACTTTTGCTTCCGCCTGCAAGGTCATAGTGACAATTTACAAGCATAATCCGCCTATAGGAGGGATTTGTCGTTTCGCAAAAGTTGAATTGGAGCAAAACAGAGAGGATGCGTCTAGCGAAGTGGAGGAATTGATTTCGAAAGGCGAAGAGTTCGGCTTGCCCAAAGCGCCGTTAACCGACGAGCAGCTGAGAATCACCGAGGATTTTTTTAATCTGCCGTCAAGCGGCTTTGATGAGTAGCCAGGCAATTCTTGAGGTTTAGTATTTCGGCAATGCTCTGACTCTTGTCTGTGTTTTTTCAGGAGTTTTTCCAAAGAAGAGCGCCGCTATGTTATGCAGTTCAATCAGTTAGGAAACTAAATGTCTGTTTCGTTTTGCATGGGTGCTTATTCTCCTATCTTTGCACAATTGACCCGGCTAGCAGTTGTTTAGGGTGAGTGAGAAGGCAGGATGTTGGCTGCTGTGTGAGGCGGTGTCACCTTCTAATAAAATGCAATTTAAAAAAAGATTTCATTAAGTCAGTCAATGGCAAAAAAAGATAAAATGTATTCCACCGAAAAGGAGCAGCAAACGGCTGTATTGGTTGCGGTGGCAAATCAGTTTCAGAAAGAGTCAACTACCGAAGAGTATTTGGATGAACTGGCTTTTCTGGCAGAAACACTGGGTTTGAGGACGCTGGAAAGGTTTACCCAGCGTTTGGATGTTCCGGATAAGCGAACCTTTGTCGGCAAAGGAAAGCTGGAGGATATCTTGGCTTATGTGAAAGCCTATGATGTGGATAGCGTAATATTCGACGACGATTTGTCCCCTTCGCAAATGCGGAATTTGGAAAACGAGCTGAAAGTAAAGGTATACGACAGAAGCTTGCTGATTCTGGATATCTTTCTGCTTCGGGCTAAAACTGCTCAGGCTAAAGTGCAGGTCGAGCTTGCCCGCAACCAGTATTTGTTGCCTCGGCTGACGCGCATGTGGACCCACCTTGAGCGCCAAAGAGGAGGGACAGGAACCCGCGGCGGTGCCGGGGAGAAGGAAATCGAGACGGACAGACGGATGATCCGCAATACGATTGATGTGCTGAAGAAAAAGCTGGCTAAGATTGACAAGCAGAATTATACCCAGCGGAAAAACCGGGACAGACAAGTGCGTGTGGCTCTGGTTGGCTATACCAATGTTGGCAAGTCAACGATTATGCGCACGCTTGGCAAAGCGGAAGTGTTTGCAGAAAATAAGCTGTTTGCTACAGTGGACGCTACAGTTCGGAAGGTTGTGCTCAGCAACATACCATTTTTGCTTTCTGACACGGTGGGCTTTATCCGCAAACTGCCTCACACGCTGATTGAGTGTTTTAAGTCTACGCTGGATGAAGTAAGGGAGGCGGATATTCTGGTTCATGTTGTGGATATTTCCCACGAAGCTTTCGAGGACCATATTGCCGTAGTGAATCAGACGCTGGTGGACATCAAGGCTTCGGAAAAGCCCACTTTGCTTGTTTTCAATAAAATTGACCAGTACGAAGAGAAGCTCAGACAGGAGGAGGCCGGACAGGATCCTGACGATTATGATTTTATTCCGGCGAAGGAAAGAGAAACACAGCTTGTGGAGCGTCTGAAACGCACCTACCATAATGAGCAGGAAGGACAAACGGTAGTTTTTATTTCAGCAACTGAAAAGCAGAATTTTGATGAGTTTAGAAAAGCAGTTTACGAAAAAGTGAAAGAGCGCTTTTTTACGATCTTTCCGAATTACCTGCATCACGAAATGTATCGTTTTTCTGAATGGGATGAGATGAGTTCTGAAGAGGAAAACTAAGGACACAGCTGGCAGGATTTGCAGATCTGATGTTCAGTTTAACACTGCGAACAGAAGAAATAAAAAAACCAGAAAGTCAAAGTTGAAATGGCTTTCTGGTTTTTTTATGGAAAAAGCTTAGTCCAGCTCTACGGCGTCTTCTTCATCAAGATTCGGTTGGAGCTTCGTGCCTTCGGTTTTAGCTACCAGCATGGTAACCATTGAGTCGCCGGTTACATTGACCACCGTGCGGCACATGTCTAGGATGCGGTCCGGGGCAATGATAAGCGCTAAGCCCGCTGCAGGGATGTTAATGGCCTCAAGAACGATCACCAGCATGACCATTCCCGCACCGGGTACGCCGGCCGAGCCAATCGAAGCCAGAGTGGCTGTAACAACAATCATGATTTGCTGGCTGATTGCCAGCTCAATTCCCAGCGCCTGAGCAATAAACACTGCCGCTACGGCCTGGTAGAGGCTGGTGCCGTCCATGTTGATGGTGGCGCCCAGCGGCAGCACGAAACTGCTTACTTCTTCCGGAACGCCCAGTTTCTTTTCAACGCATTCCATTGTTACGGGAAGGGTTGCCGAACTGGAACTTGTGCTGAAAGCCAGCAGCTGTGCTTGGCGGATGCCTCGGAAGAAGCGAAAGTAATTGAACCTGCTGAAGAAGCTGAGCACCAGCGGATATACTGCAAAGACCATCAAAGCCAGCCCGCAGATGACTGTGGCGCCGTAACCGCCCAGCGCTCCCAGAATTTCGAGTGCTTTTGCTGGGTTTTTTCCGGCTAGTTCTACAATGATGGAGGTAATCAGCGCGAATACCCCGAAAGGTGCCAGCAGCATGACAAAGTCAATGATTTTTAGAATCACCTCATTCAGCCCGTTGAAAAAGCTGACAAGGGGAGCTCCTTTTTCTTTGGGAACGCTGAGCAGTGCTATGCCGATTAGCACGGCGAAGAATACAACCTGCAGCATGCTCCTGTTATCGGCCGCCGCCTGAAATACGTTGGTCGGAACCATGTCGACAAGAGGCTGCAGAGGCCCTTCATTTTTTACAACCGTTGCTGCCTCCATTTTTTTGCTGGCGGAGTCTTCGTAAAGAGCCAGCAGTTCCATTCGTGTTTCTTCTTTTATGAATTTTCCGGGCTGCGCCAGATTAACCACTGTCAGGCCAATAGTTGTGGCGATGACGGTAGTGAGGATGTATACGCCAATGGTTTTTCCTCCCATTCGCGAAAGTTTGGAAATGTCTCCGAGATTGGCCACGCCAACAATTAATGAAGCCAGGACCAGAGGCACGGCAATCATTTTGAGCGAGTTGACGAAGATAGTTCCAAACGGTTTGATATAATGGATGGTAATGTGAGCAGGCACGCCGCTGAAAATAAATGTCAGGCCGCAAACTAATCCGGCAATCAGGCCGATAACTATTTTCAGATGCAAAGGTATTTTTCGTTTCATATGCTTGTTTTATGAGATATTTGGTTGTGTTTTTATGTGGTTTGTGTTTATTGTATTTGTGAGTATGATTTGTCGCGGGTTGTTAATGGATAACTAATTTTTTGAAAAAAATGTCTCAAAATTTCTTTTTCATAAAGAATAAGCCAATCAGGTTCATGCTTAAGTGATTTTGCTCCAGCAGTCGGCTCCTTCCCAAACCCCTATGTCTTCGGCGTAAAAGGTGGGGTCTCTGCCCGATTTTTTTTGTTTCTGATAATTTCTGAATGCTTTGATGGCAATAGGGTGAAGCCGTATGATCGCATAGATGTTGGTCATTGCCATGAGTCCCAGGAACAGGTCGGCTAGGTCCCAAACGATCTGCAGTTTAGCGATTGTTCCGAACACAACCATGCCAACGACAGCTAAGCGGTAAAGCGCAAGCGTTTTTTTGCCCGAATGGAAAAATTCAATGTTCGATTCGCCGTAATAGTAGTTTCCTACAACAGAGCTGAAGGCGAATAGGAAAATGCAAAAGGCAATGAAATAGGTTCCCCAATTTCCAACTTGGCTGACAAGCGCTGTCTGTGCCAGCTCGATGCCGTTGAAGTTGCCGCCAAGATAGCTGCCTGATATGAGGATGAGAAAAGCCGTGGCCGAGCAAATAACGATGGTGTCGGTAAACACGCCGAGTGTCTGGATAAGTCCCTGCTTGACGGGATGGCTGACTTCGGCTGTGGCTGCTGCGTTGGGTGCCGATCCCATTCCCGCCTCGTTGGAAAACAGGCCTCTTTTGATTCCTTGCCGAATGGCCGCGCCCAGAGCTCCGCCTGCGGCAGGCTTGATTCCCAAAGCGTTTTCGAGTATGTGGAAAACAATCTTCGGAATTATTTCAATGTTTTGAATGATGACATAGAAGACTACCAAAAGATAGGCAAGCGCCATGACGGGCACAATTACTTGTGCGACTTGGGCAACGCGCCTGACTCCTCCGAAAATCACTGCAGCGGTAAATACAGCAAGCAGAATTCCGGTAAGTTCTTTGTGAAGGCTGAAGGCATTCACAAAAGCCAGACCGATGGTGTTGGCTTGCACGGCATTGAATATCAGTCCGTAGCAAACAGTGATTAGAACAGCGAAGAAAATTCCTAGTCTGTGGCTTTTAAGTCCTTTTTGCATATAATACGCCGGACCGCCAACGTACGCGCCGTCTTTTCTCTCTTTATATATTTGTGCCAGCACGCTTTCGACGAATGCCGAGGAGGCGCCGATAAGGGCGATAAGCCACATCCAAAAAACGGCTCCCGGTCCTCCGGAAACAATAGCGATGGCCACCCCGGCAATATTGCCGCTTCCTACGCGTGAAGCAGTGCTGATGCAGAAGGCCTGGAAGGAGCTGATCCCTCTGCGTTTGGTTTTTCCTTCAGTGAGCAGGCGGATCGTTTCTCCGAAATATCTGAACTGCATGAACCGGGTTTTGATGCTGAAAAGCAAACCTGTTCCGATCAGCAGGATGATGAGTATATAAGACCATAGAGCGGTGCTGGCCGAGTTCACAAATTGTTCTAAATACTGCATAAACGGTGTTTGAGAATATGCCGGACTTTTCTTAATAAGCTGAGAAAAACAAAACAGGTGTTTCCCTAAATAATAGCTGGCGGTGTCTGCAGAAATATAAGCGTGCAGTCATGACGAAGTCCTATTAGGCTACCCCAAAGAGTTGATTTCTGTTTAACGAAAAGGTGTTTTTTATTCGCAGTATGCATATTTCAATTGGGTTCGGAAAGGAGAGCATTACGAAAGAAAAAACAGTTTTCGTTTTTGGAATAACAGTATAATATATGAAGAATAGTTTGATTTAGCAAACAATATGCTGTCTTTGGGCCGAGTGGCCTTAACTGTGGCTGTAGGATTGCAAGTAAATGAGGGAAAATGAAAAAAAGAATGCTGTTCGGGCGATTGGCTGATTTTCTCTTTCTATTTTTGCATCGAACTAAAACAAGTGCTTAATGAGAGAGCAGGATGAGGGGTTTCGCCATAAGCCCATGTATGTCTTTTTATTGTTGTTGACCTTTGCCGTGGCAGTGAGTTTTCAGGGGTGGAGGATTTTGTTTAACAACTTTGCCGTTGAGGAGCTGGGCTTGAACGGGCTGACACTTGGGGCAGTACAGTCGGTGAGAGAGGTGCCTGGTTTCCTTGCGCTGCTGGTGGTTTTTCTGCTGCTGTTTGTCAGGGAGCATAAGCTGGCAAGTTTTTCGGTGGTGCTTATGGGCCTTGGAATCGTTCTGACAGGACTTTTTCCGACATTTTGGGGCCTGATGTTTACTACATTTCTAATGTCTGTGGGCTTTCATTATTTCGAAACAACCAATCAGTCGCTGACGCTGCAGTATTTCAACTGGCAGGATGCGCCGGTTGTGCTGGCCCGTTTTCGGAGCATTGGCGCTTTATCGAATATAGTAGTTGGCGGTTTGCTTTTTCTTTCTGCGCAATGGCTGGATTATGAGTGGAACTACTTGCTGGTGGGAGCAGTGGCTGCTTTGTGCGGGATCGGTTCTATGTTTTTAAAACCCGACAGGCAGGAATCGGAGCCGCAGTATAAGCATATGGTTTTCCGGAAAAAATACTGGCTGTTTTATGTTTTGAATTTTCTGAGCGGATCCAGGCGCCAGATTTTCATTGTTTTTGCCGTGTTGCTGCTGGTTGAGCGTTTTCAGTACAGCATTGAGGAAATCGCTGTGCTTTTTGTTGTCAACAATATCATGTCAATTATCTTTAATCCGATGATTGCCCGGGGTATTAAGCGCTTTGGCGAGAAAAAGGTGCTTACTATGGAGTACTTGTCGCTGGCTGTCATTTTTACGGCCTACGCTTATGCGGAAACCAAGTGGCAGGTGGCGGTGCTTTATATTCTCGATCATATTTTCTTTAATTTTTCGATTGGTATCAAAACCTATTTTCAAAAAAACGCCGATCCGAAGGATATTGCCCCTTCGATGGCCGTGGGTTTTACCGTCAATCATATTGCAGCTGTCGTAATCCCTTTTGTAGGCGGATACCTTTGGCTGCAGAACTGGCGTCTTCCGTTCTGGGGAGGAGTAGCCTTGTGTCTTATTTCTTTGGGCTTTGTACAGAAAATGAAACCGGTGCCCGAGGTGGTCAGGGAAAAACGGCCGGTTTAGAAGAGAGCAGTGTGTGGAGGGTTTTTGTGCTTGGCTGAATGTAAACCAAAAACCAAATTACAAGATGAAAATTTTAATTCTGGCCTTTGTCGTTCTGCTGGCTTTGTTTGCGGCAGCTTCCTGCGGCATGAAAAGAAAATCCTCCCGGCCGGAGGAGGCTGATGCTCCGGCCAAAACAATTTACGAGCTTTCGGCTGAGTCGATAACGGGAGAGAAAATTCCGCTGAGCCGTTACAGGGGCAAGAAAATGCTTATCGTAAACACGGCTTCCAAGTGCGGTTTTACACCCCAGTACAAAGGCCTGCAGCAGCTTCATGAAACTTATGGCCGGCAGGTGGCGGTTTTGGGTTTTCCGGCTAACGATTTCGGCAAGCAGGAGCCGGGCAAAAACCAGGACATCGCATCATTCTGCGAGAAAAACTACGGCGTTACCTTTCAGATGTTCGGAAAAGTTGTGGTGAAAGGCAAAGGGATTCACCCGATTTTCGCCTGGCTTTCGAACAAAGAGCTGAACGGTTGGAACGGCAAGGGGCCCGTCTGGAACTTTACGAAATTTCTGATTGACGAGCAGGGAGAGTTGATAAAGGTGTTCGGTTCTTCGATTGATCCGATGTCCGGAGAAATAGTTAAGGCTGTTCAGAAGGAAATATAGTTTTTTTTAACAAAAAAATGATGGGGCATTTGCTATTGAGAGCATGACCCATTTTTTTTGCATCTTCAAAGATTTAAATGATTTGCTCAGACACGAGCTGAATTTTTCAACAAAAAATGTTTTCGGCTAAGAGTCTGGCAAAGAACCTTTAACCGTAGGAGACCCTTGCTGCAGATGTCGGAACAGAAAAAATGGAAAACGTGGTTCATGGCTTTTCGTCTGAGAACTTTGCCGCTGGCCTTGGCCAGTATTGGTATGGCTGGTTTCATCGCTGCGTCTCGCGGCAAATTTGACGGAGGCGTTTTCGGGCTGACCTGCCTGACAACAGTCTTTTTACAGGTGTTGTCAAATTTGGCCAACGACTACGGCGACAGC
>JAKSBZ010000053.1 GCA_022360875.1 Cytophagales bacterium
AATCAATCTCCCCTGTGGAAGCATTCAAACTCAACCCTGAACCTGCGCTGAAGCTTCCGCCCATTACACCGGTAACCGCCGGAACCGGATCAGCAGCGTTAAGGCAGTATGCAGGAGAAGGATAACTCAGGCTGGGAACAATAGGAACACTGATAAGGATGCTCAAATTACTGGTATCAGGACAGGCCCCGCTTGTAATATACCGCGCCGTGTGCTCTCCCAACGTACTGGCTGCGACATCTATTTCTCCTGTTGACGCATTGATAGACAAGCCCGAAGAACCGCTGAACGTTCCACCGGGAAGCCCCGTGACTGTTGCCGAAGGATCTACTCCGTTGGTGCAAAATACCGTATCGCTGTAATTAAATGACGGATCATCCAAACCGCTCAAAGTTACTGTTGTATTTCCCGAGCTTGGACATGTGACAGGCCCCGTGTAGGTCACCGTATAGGTGTTGAGCGTGCTTGCGGATAAATCAATCTCTCCTGTGGAAGCATTAATGCTCAACCCTGAACCCGAGCTGAAACTTCCGCCCATAACACCGGTAACCGATGGCAACGGGTCAGTACCGCTAAGGCAGTATGCAGGCGAAGGATAACTCAGGCTGGGAACAATAGGAACACTGATAAGGATGCTCAAATCACTGGTATCAGGGCAGGTCCCGCTTGTAATATACCGCACCGTGTGCTCTCCCAGCGTACTGGCGGCAACATCAATTTCACCAGTTGAAGTATTAATAACCAAGCCCGACGTACCGCTAAACACCCCACCGGCCAGGCCCGTTACAGTCGCCGAAGGATCTACTCCGTTGGTGCAGAATACCGTGTCGCTGTAATGAAACGAAGCGTTGTCGGCTGAGTCTAACTCCACGTTTCGAGTTGTAACAAGCGGACAGTGAGGATTCACATTGTAATCCACCGTATAGTTTCCCTTTACAGACGATGACAAGTCAATCGCACCGGATGACGGATCAACAACAATACCCGGGGCTGAACCGGAAAACGTTCCTCCTGGCGTGTTGACAGTCGCAGGCAGCGGATCCGCTACATTCAAACAGTACTGCGAAGACCCATACGAAAAGCCCGAATCACCTGTAGTATGCACCGACACTGCAAACACCCTAGTCCCCCGGCATATATTTGTGCTTGTCACATAGGTTACAGCGTAAGTTCCCGGAGTACTGGCCGACAAATCGATTTCTCCGGTCGTTGAATTAAGCGCAAGCCCCGGCGTCGAACTAAATGTCCCGCCTGTCATTCCCGTTATCGTAGGCGAAGGATCCGCATCAGTTATACAATAATCAGTTGAACTGTATGTGAATGAAGGATCCTCCCTGGTATTCGGTACGGTTATGGTTACAATTGTACAAATCGACGAATTGCTCTCGTCCACACATCCGTCGCCGTCGCTTCCGCCAAAATAATACACCGTAGGATTCGTAGGAATAGGCAAATCGGTAATCGTTCCAAGCGCAACGGTAGAATCAAGGCGCGTCCCGCCACAAGAACCTGAGGAAACTACCCAATGCGTTGCATCGTTAAGTGCTCCTCCAAAAAAAGTTACATCTATAGAGTCCCCAACACAGGTTGGAGGGGGGTAACTAAATGCCGGTATAGTCGGTATATTACAGGGGATCCTGCAAATAATCCTCATACCTACAGAATCAATGTTTATGGCGTCGCTTGTCGGAGGAGGAGTTACACCGTCCAACTCCTCTATATGTATATTCCAGTTCGCGTTAGGATCCATCCCGTCATATGCGGTTAAAGCCGCGTATGGCCGATATTCTCCCGGAGACGGACTGTTCCGCCCGGTGCTGCTTGTAGCGGCTTCATCATCAAAAAGTGTAATTGCCGAGAAAGAATTGGTGCCAATATAAGTAGGGTTTGTGTCTCCTGTCCGCGTGCCGGAGGCGTCGTTAACCAGCACCACCGGCGTTCCTCCCGCTCGCTGCATTTCCACATAGAAATCGCTGTTGCTAAAGCTCGAACCACCGGAATTCCAGGCTATATACACATCCATATCAAAAATATAATCACAACCTGAAAAAGCCACCGCTAAGTTGGGAGAATAGGTATTGGAAGATCCATTCACCGTCCCCGGCTCGTTAAACCAAAAAGTTCTGGTCCTGTATACATACTGCGCCTTCAGCTTTTCATCAGGGATGACAAAAAATATGACGGTAATTAGCAAACATACTTTATATAAAAAAATATGTATATTTCTCATAAAAACAATCATAATGCTTTCATATCAATACCAATAGAGGTGCAGCGATACTCTGAATCTCCTTGACTAATCTTTCCCTGAACATATTGAAAACCAGCATTCCAGTTGCCGACCACGGCTTCTTGAAAAGAATCTTTTCGTTATGAGTTTTTTCATTTTTTCAGCAAAAACATTCACTGCAATCATAAGTACAATCACTCCGGCAAATAATTGTTCTGTTTCTTAGAGACATAAACGGACTTCACTCAATCCAAATTTTGGATTTTCTTTAACCCTTTAACTAGCTCGTTTTTTTCTGGAGAACGAAACCCTAAGCAGCGGGAAAAAATTATCTTAAATTACAGCATCACAGCAGGAAAACCATTCTGAAAGAATAACCCAAAACTTTTACTTCACAATATTCAGCACCCCTTTTAACACCAGACCGTTAACCTCAATAATATAATAATAGGAGCCCGATCTCAGCGTTTCGCCTTTGTATGTGCCGTCCCATTCAGGCTGACTTCTGTAATCCTCCCGGTAAAAGACTCTTGTGCCGTACTGATCAAAAACCTGCACAGTGACATCCCCGGTCGGCGGCAAATTCAAAATATTCCATGTGTCGTTAATGCCGTCGCCATTAGGGGTAATCATATTCGGAATGTTGAGCGTTATACTGTCTCTTTCAAAAGTCACTGTATAGAGCAGCTCATGTTCTCTGCTTCCAACCGGCAAACGATCGTCTACCAAGAGCCGCGTCCGCACCGAGCCCACATATTCCCGGTCCAGCACATTAAATACCAGCCTGAAAAGCGAGTCCGACTGATCAAGTGTATAATTCTGCACGTCGATTACACTGTCGGGACTTAACTGCAAAGTCACTCCGGGAGTTATACCTCTGTCCTCCGGATCGATCAACACAAACTCCAATTGTCCGGTTGCGCTGCCCTGGGGAAGAATCAGCTCGCCTTCGCCAGAAACCCTAACCTGCACGCCGTCTATGCGCTCCTCTACTCTAATCGGCACGTCTACCGAACGCCTAACAGACTGAGCCGACAAATCGCTTACCCAAATCCGAATCGTATAGGAATTCCCTCCGTGTTCCTCTCCAGGCGTCCAGCTTACTTCGCCCGTTACCGGATTAACCATTATCCCAAGAGGGATATTTGCAGAGTCCAGTCGATAGATAAAAATCTGTTCCGGCAGATCCGAATCCTCCACCCTTACCTGAAATCTCAATTCTTCGTTCTCGCCGACAACCTGATCGGGGACAGAAACAATAGTATGAGGTCCGTTTTCTTCCTGTACGCGAACAGACACCGTCTCCCTGCCCACCAACTGCGAGTCCGAATATGCCTGGATTTCCAGGGAATAAATATTTCCCCCATGCGTTTCATCAAGTTGCCATTCCAGCCTTCCCGTGTTGCTCAGCACGGCGCCCAAATCCCTGGAATCAGGAGCCAGCTGATAAATGAACGCTCCCGTCAGCAAATCACCCAGCTGGCTTTGATAAACAGCTGTTTGATGCTCCCCGGCATGCACCATACCCGCAGCATGCGGTACAGCCCCCTGTTGCCCGGCCTGCAGCTCAACTCTCATCTCACAAGACGCCTGGTTGCCCGAAAAATCAGTGGCTGTCCAACGCACAGTTGTTACACCCAATGGATAAATCCCGCTTGCATCCGATGTTTGATTGAACGAATTGGTTATCGAAATGCCGACTGGACAGTTATCACCAGATACCGCTTGAGGAATAGACATCTGCCTCGATGTTTCCGAAACCAGTATAGTCTGCCGTATATCAGGAGGACAAATAATGCTTGGAGGCAAAGTATCCAACACAGACAACTGAACTAGCTGGCTGCTTGTATTGCTGTAACTGTCTGTAGCCGTTACACTAAGTTGCCTCTGCCCCACCTCGGTACAGGAAAAAACTGTCGTTCCGCCAATCGAAGCGTTTAAATTACCGCAATTGTCACTAATGCCCAGCGATCCCGCATCCACTGACGCCACGCCGTTTCCGCTTAAATAAATTGACACACCCCCTGTGGGAATCAAAGGAGGCAAGGTATCCCTTACCGTTACCTGAGCCTGTGCGCTGTGAGTGTTTCCGATATGGTCAAGTGCAGTCAGTGTCACCGTATGCTGCCCAACATGAGGGCAGCCAAACTGGCTTTGGCTCAGCGTCAGCTGGTCAATCCCGCAATTGTCGGTTGACCCGTTGTCAATCTCGCTTGTCAGCAGGACCGCGCTGCCCTGACCGTTAAGATAAAGAACAACATCGCGGGCAGCCGCCACAGGAGGGATCAAATCGTCAATCACAAAGGTTTCCTCATGCGCTATCAGACAACTGTTGGCCGTAGTATAACGCACTGTATAACTTCCTACAGGACTGGCTGAAAGATCAACCAGGCCCGTACTTGAATTTATTACCAAGCCCGAAGCTGCAGAAAACGTTCCTCCGGGATCTCCGCTTATTGTAGGCAACGGATCGGTACCGTTTGTGCAATAGCTTGGCAGCGAGTAACTGAACTGCGCATTCTCCGGACTTTCAATTGCCACCGCAAAGTTCACTGTACTAGCACAAATTCCCGCATTAGTATAACTTACCTGGTAGTTTCCTGCCGTACTCGCCGACAAATCAATTTCTCCGGTTGTTCCGTTAAGCACAAGCCCCGTTGTCGAACTAAAAGTTCCCCCGGGATCTCCGGCTATCGTAGGCAGCGGATCAGAACCCGACAGGCAAAATGCGACCGTATCATAAGAAAATGAGGCATTCTGCCTGAACTGCGGAATTGGATTATAGGTTAGTTGTGTACAAATCACAGGATTATTCTCAATCACACACCCGTCGCCGTCACTTCCCCCTACATAGTATACAGTAGGGGAGCTGTGTATTGGCAAACCGGTAATTACTCCGCCGGCCGTAGTAGAATCAATCCGAGTTCCTCCGCACGATCCCGAATATACCACCCAATGCGTCGCATCATTAAGCGCGCCTCCGGTAAATGTCATAGTCATATCATCCCCAATACAATGACCCGAACTTGTCGTGTAAGTCGGAGGCGTCGGTTCATTACAAGGGATCCTGCAAACGACCCTTATTGCTACAGAGTCAATGCTAATTGCATCGCCTACTGAAGGAGGAGTAACACCGTCCAACTCCTCTATATGTATGTTCCAGCTTGCATTAGGATCCATCCCGTCATAGGCGGTTAAAGATGCAAAAGGCCTGAACTCCCCTGATACCGGACTGTTTTGCCCGGTGCTGCTTGCAGCGGCTTCATCATCAAAAACGGTAATTCCCGAGAATGAACCGGTACCAACATAGGTGGGATTTGTATCACCGGTTTGTGTGCCACTCACGTCGTTTACCAGCACCACCGGCGTGCCGCCCGCCCGCTGCATTTCCACATAAAAATCGCTGTTGCTGAAACTCGAGCCTCCGGAATTCCAGGCTAAAAACACATCTAAATCAAAAATATAATCGCAACCTGGAAAGGTTAATGTCAAGTTGGGAGAATATGTATTGGCAACCCCGTTCACCGTTCCCGGCTCATTAAACCAAAAAGTTCTTGTACGGTAAATGTACTGAGCTTTCAATTGTGTCTCAGGAAGGATATAAAAAAAGAAAAAAAACAACATACATGCTCTGCACAATGAGAAACAAAAACCTTTCACGAAAACAATCATAATAACTCTGTCTCTTTTCTAGTAATAAACATACATACAAAACAAACCTTCGATTTATCAAGCAAATCCATGTTTTCTCACACCGGAGACCAACATTCAGCTGCAGAACAATTCACTTGAAGAAAAGGCTTTTCTTCTGTATATGTCATTTTTTCATTCTTCCCAGTAAAAAAGATTTACTGCAGTCAATTGTAAAATCATTCGGAAAGACAATTGTTCTGTTTCTCATACTTTTGAATGATATAAACAGACTCTGAAGGATATCATAATAAACCATTCAATCGTAGCCCCATCAGCTATGGTTTCGTCATCCTTCAGCCAAAGATCATCTAACAACGTTCACCACTCCTCGGTATTCACGTTCTCCTGCCTCAATTATATAAAAATATGGACCTGAACTAACTTTCTCTCCTTCGTATGTGCCATCCCATTCGGCCTGCGGACTGTAATTTTCTTCAGAAAAAACCAAAACACCATGCTGGTTATATACCTTCACATCGACTCCGGTATAGAATGACAGATTCAAAATATTCCATGTATCGTTAATACCGTCTCCGTTAGGCGTGAACATATTGGGGATGTTCAAGGAAAGCGCATCACCTTCGAATATTAAGTAATACACCAATTCATGTACCGCCGACACATTCCCTGTCCGCTGCGATTCTTGGTCTTCTCCCAAACCGTCATCCACAAAAACCCTCACTTCGACTGTGCCGACAAACTCCCTGTTCATTAAGTTCAGCTCCAGCACATACCGTCCTGAACGAAGACTGAACTCAAAATTCTGATCATCTACTACCCCCGCCGGACTGGATGCAATCCGCACGGAAGGATCCAGCACCCGATTGTCCGGATCAGTTATAATAAACGCCAGCAGCGCAGTGCTATCGCCTATGGTCTGATACACCTCAGTACTTCCTATTACATCCACCGCAATGTTGCTAAGCGTTTCGCGCACATGTATCGTCACATCCACAAACTGCGTCATTGTCGGATTCGCGTTGTCACTTACCCAAAATCTGGTTAAATAGCTGTTGCCTCCATGCGCCTCACCAGGAGTCCAGCTCACCAGTCCCGTATTTTCATTAACCTGTATGCCCAAATGCGTATAAGCCGGATCAATAGAGTAGGTAAAAAACTGGCGGGGAAGATCCGGATCCGTAACTGCTATAGGAAACTGCAAAAGCGCGTGCTCATCAACCGTCTGATCTTCAACAGACACTATGCTGTGAGCTTCATTAATCTCACGCACATGAACAAGAAGTGTTTCCGTACCCAAAATCATATCATCCCCCTGGCTTATCGCATGCAACTGTACGGTGTACATTTTGGGACCATGGCTTTCATTAGGTATCCATTCAACCAGCCCCGATTCAGAGAGCTGCATCCCAAGAGTAAGCGCATTAACAGACAACCGATAATTTGCCGGAACATTCACCTGCCCAATCAAACGCGACTGGTGGCTCAACAGCTGGTGCTCATTCACATAAAGAATCTTACTGGAATTAATAGCGGAATCGGCCTGGGTTTCCAGCAACTCCACACTCATCGCGCATTGCGCGATATTTCCGTCCTGGTCCTGAACAGTCCACTGCACCGACGTCATACCCAAAGGGTACTGTCCGCTGGCATCCTGAGTTTGGTTAAATGAATTGCTAACGGACAAAGCAGCAGAGCAATTGTCTGACACCTGCGGCGCGTCAACCTGAACACCAAAAGGCACTTGTGATCTCAGCACTTCAATCCTTAAACTGTTTGGGCATACAATATCAGGTGCAATCGTGTCGCGCACTTGTACCACTACAGTCTGGTTGGAAATATTATTGCTCCTGTCACTTGCCTGCACTCTCAATATGTTACGCCCCAAGTCCTCGCAGTCAAACTGGCTGTTCGACGACACAACCAAAGTATAATTCCCGCAATTGTCTGAAACAGTCAAAACACTGCTGTCAACAGAAACCAATCCGCTGCTCCCAAGAAAAACCTCAAGGCTGGTCGGCAATATACTCGGCCCAAAATTATCCTCGACAACCACCTGAACCGTATCTGTATTTGTATTGCCTTCCTGGTCCGTCGCTGTAAACAGAACCTGATTCACACCCACATCCGAACAGTCAAAACTCGTACGGTTTAGGCTATAACCTGCCAGCCCGCAATTGTCTGACGAATTGTAATTCACATCTTCGGCCTGCAAACTCGCTTGGCCCGTCTCGTCAAGAGCCAGTACAATATCCCGAACAGACGCGACAGGCGGAATCAAATCTCCAATAGTCACTTGCTCCATACTTGACTGAGGACAGGTTCCCGAGGTTATATAGTTCACCATATACGTCCCCCGAACGCTGGCAGACAAATCAATTGTTCCTGATAAAGGATCGACTGACAAACCAGCCGGAGCGCTAAAACTCCCCCCCGCAACGCCCGCGATCACAGGACTGGGATCCGTTCCCTGAGGACAAAATGACGGCATTCCATAACTAAACCCCGCATCATCCAAGTCATTGATTGCAAGGGCAATATTACTGCTGTTCGGGCAATTCCCTGATGTTCTATAGTTAATTACATATGATCCGGACAGGCTTGCCGACAAATCAATCTGTCCGGTATTTTCATCAATACTAATACCGGATGCCGCACTGAAAACACCTCCCGTCGTTCCCGATATGGTTGGCACTGGGTCGGCCTCATCAGCGCAATAAGCACTTTTCGAATAACTGAAACCAGAAACATCCAATCCCATCACTTCCAGCGGAACAATAGCATCATTTGGACATACTCCGTTAGTTGAATAACGAACAAGATGGTTTGCCGGCATACTTGCAGACAAATCCGGAACTCCCGTAATAGAGTCCAAAACAAGCCCTGTAGGTGAACTAAAAACACCGCTGTTAAAAACCGAAATCTGCGGGACAGGATCAGGCTCGCTAATACAATACGCAGCTTTCGAATAAGAAAAACCGGCATTGTCAGCCTCCACTATTTCAACTGGCTGCGAATGGGTATCCACACAGCTTCCCCCTATAGTGTAGGATACAGTATGGTTGCCCGGGGTACTGAACCCCAAACTTATCTTTCCTGTTGCCGGATCCAGGGCCAAACCTGTCGAACCGCTGAAAAGCCCTCCGGACAAGCCGGTAACAACTGGCGTAGGATCGATGCCATTCGCACAATAATTCGGAGAAGGCAAATTGAAGGATGCATCCTCAATACGTACAGAATCAACACTGCTGCTGGGACAAGTGCCTCTCGTGGTATAATGGACTGCATATATGCCTCCTGTACTGTTATGCAGGTCAATTTCCCCGGTAACAGTATTCAATGCCAAACCAATATCCGAACTGAACACACCTCCGGTTATGCCAGAAATAACAGGAACGGGGTTGGGCACATTAACACAATACGCAGAGGATGGATAACTGAAAGTAGAGACATCAAGTTTCGAAACAGTTACATTCTGAGTAGAACTGTTTGGACAAGCACCCGCAGTAGTATAGGTAATTGAATAAAGAGCCGGCGCACTTCTTATAAGGTCAATGGAACCAGAGAGAGAATCCAACCCCAAGCCAGACGAAGAACGAAAAACACCTCCCACAAGCCCGCTGATAATCGGTCGCGGGTTATTGTCAAACGGACAATAATTTGAAGAGGAATAAAAAAATCCAGCCGGATCCTGATCATTTATGCGAATATCAATATTCTTGCTGTCCGGACATGCCCCACCCACAGTATAACTAATAGTATAAGTTCCCGGCGTACTGCTGGGCAAGTCAATCATTCCCGTAGAACTGTTTAGTATTAATCCAGGACTGGT
>JAKSBZ010000211.1 GCA_022360875.1 Cytophagales bacterium
ATATTCTGCGCCAGCTGCGGCCCCAGACCGGAAACATAAGTCAGAAGCTCCTTGCTTGCAGTATTCACTTCCACGCCAACGGCATTCACACAGCTCGTCACCACATCGTCCAGCGACTGCTTCAGCTGATGCTGATCCACATCGTGCTGATACTGCCCTACTCCAATGGATTTCGGATCCAGCTTAACAAGCTCAGCCAACGGATCCATCAGTCGGCGCCCAATGGACACGGCTCCGCGCACAGTAACATCGTAATCAGGGAATTCCTCTCGAGCCACTGCCGAAGCGGAATAAATCGAAGCACCGCTTTCGTTAACCATCACTACGCTGATGTGACTCGGCAAACCAGCGGAACGAATAAATGACTCGGTCTCCCGGCTCGCTGTTCCGTTGCCAATAGCTATAGCCTCCACCTTATGCTTTTTGCAGAGCTCTTGAATCATCGCCGACGCTTTGGCAGTTTGACGCTGCGGCTCATGCGGATAGATAGTGCTGTTTTCCAGAAGTTTGCCCTGCTGGTCCAGCACTACCACCTTGCACCCTGTCCGGAAACCCGGATCGAGCGCCAGCACCACTTTCTGCCCAAGAGGCGCAGCCAGCAAAAGCTGTTTAAGGTTTTCTGCAAAAACAGCGATAGCTTCCTCATCAGCCCTTTTCTTTGAAAACATGCGGATTTCTGTTTCCATCGACGGTTTCAGCAGGCGTTTATAGGAATCCTTCACCGCAAGCTGCAGCTGAGCCGACGTTTCCTCCGAACCTTTCACAAACTTATGCTCCAGCGTTTGAAGAGGAAACTCCTCCCCCGGCGCGGAGTCCAGCATAATAATCATTTCCTTCTCTGCGCGACGCATAGCCAGCACCCGGTGCGATGGCGCTTTCTCAATAGGCTCCTCCCATTCGAAATAATCCTTGTATTTCTGCCCTTCGTCTTCTTTGCCCGGAATTACCCGCGCTTTGAATGTGCCCTCCTTGCGGAAAATCTCACGCACTTTCTCGCGGCTTTCCTGGTCTTCGTTTATCCATTCCGCTATAATGTCGCGGGCGCCCTGAAGAGCCTGCTCAACAGTTTCCACTTCCTTTTCCGCATCAACAAACTGCAGAGCCAATGCTTCCAAATCCAGCTTGTCATCTTCAAAAATTGATTTGGCCAGAGGCTCCAGCCCCTTTTCGCGGGCAATGGTCGCTTTGGTTCGCCGCTTAGGCTTGAATGGAAGGTAAATATCTTCCAGCTCGGTGAGCGTTTCAGCCTCGGTTATTTTTTCCTTGAGCGCAACGGTTAGAAGATTGCGCTCTTCCATAGATTTCAGAATGCTCTCACGGCGCTTGTCTAGCTCGCGAAGCTGCGCAGCCTGATCGCGAATTGCAGCAATTGCCACTTCATCAAGATTGCCGGTAACTTCTTTTCGGTAACGCGACACAAAAGGAACAGTCGCTCCTTCATCCAACAATGCGAGCGTGCTTTGCACCTGCCCGGAACGTATTCCAAGAGCACTTGCAATTCTATTGATATGATTGATATTCATGAATTGGAAATTTCGGTAAAACTGAGAAATGCTCTTTAAGTTCGCTCGAATATCAGTTGAACTTTAAAACATTTCATCCTATAATATTCGTAAAAAAAACAGAGTATTGTAAACTTTGAAATTGCTTTCACACGCCGTTTATTTTCACATCCCTGAATGTCTTCGCTTTATGCAGAAAAAAACAAAAAGAACCCTGATTGAACTGAGCATCATATTAGCCGTTTTCGGCGTGCTTTATACAACCAATACCCTGAAAGACGCCGTAGGCTTTGTTCAGCGCCTCATGGTAAAAACACAGCTGATCAGGCCCGGCACCGAAGCTGACACTGCCGGCAAAACGGTAAATTTTCAGTGGGATCTGCTTGATGAAAAAGGCAGAAAGGTTTCTTTCCGCCGCTTCAAAGGAAAAACAGTATTTCTAAACTTCTGGGCAACCTGGTGCCCTCCCTGCATAGCCGAAATGCCAAACATAGACGCGCTTTACCGACGGACTAACCGCAGCCGAGTTGCTTTTATAATGGTGGCCAAAGACAGGAATTTCTCCAAAGCCATTAGGTTTAAGAATAAAAAGAACTACCAGCTTCCAATTTACCACATGCAAAGCGAAGCACCCTCAGAATTTTTCCACCAATCGATACCAACTACTTTTATAATTTCGCCTGAAGGAAAAATCGTCAGCTCTGAAACGGGCCTAACCTATTACAATACCGACAGCTTCAAAAATTATCTGGAAACGCTCTAGAGCTGCAGGCCTACCCCATCATCTTTTCATACGTGCTTTGCCGAAGCCTTATTTCATAATGCTTCGGCTTTTGGACAGCTTTCGTTTTGGCCTTCAGCACGATCACATTTCGACCCTCAATTATTTTGTTGTTTAGGCGCCTAATAGCAATCTCACCGGCAAATTCATTGTCCATCTCCACAAAAGCATATCCTCTGCTTTTTCGGGTTTTATTATCCTTTACAAGCCTCAGAGACTTCACCATTCCAAACTGGGAAAAAAGCTCAAACAATTCTTCTTCACCCAAGCAATAGTGCAAATTACCTACGTATAAATTCATAATCAAAAATAATTACATAAGAAGAAAAAATTTAAATTATTCATTTAACGTATACAATATAAAATATAATTATCATATAATTATATTATTAATATATTTTTTGAACATTTTTTCTAATAATAATTTTATCAGATGAATTTTTCTTAATTTCCATCATAAGATTTTAGCCTATTTGCTGCAAGCCAAATACTTAATGCGAATGAGCAGAACTCTCCTAAAAAAGCAACTCAACACAGACTATTGCTGAATAAAAAGCTCCTGCAAATAGATTTAACGCCCTGTCCCCTCTCTTTCCCGGGACTATTTTTTTATTTTTACATTCCAGTGCGAGTTTCAGCCGGCATAGTACTGGTGCTATTTCATTGAAAAATTCAGCTAGCCTGCTATTAACACAAAAACCCATGTCTGTAGAGGTAAAAAATCTAAGCAAGCAATTCGGCACACAAAAAGCCGTAAACGAAATAAGCTTTGAAGTAAAAAAAGGAGAAATTCTGGGCTTTCTGGGGCCAAACGGAGCCGGAAAATCTACAACCATGAAAATGATTGCCGGCATACTGGCGTCCAATTCGGGCTCCGTAACAATTTGCGGAGAATATATGACAGAAAGCTCTGTTGTCCTGAAAAAGAAGATCGGTTATCTTCCGGAAAACAATCCGCTGTACAATGAAATGTATGTGCACGAGTACTTAAACTTCGCATCCCGCTTGTGTCAAATACCGGACAAGAAAGCTGCGCTGCGAATAAAGGAAATCATCGAATTATGCGGACTCACGCTGGAACAGAACAAAAAAATCGGAACACTCTCCAAAGGCTACAAACAGCGCGTGGGACTAGCACAGGCACTTATCCATGACCCGGAAGTTCTGATTCTTGACGAACCTACCACTGGGCTGGACCCCAACCAGCTAACAGAAATCCGCGATCTGATTCGCAGCGTCAGCAAAAACAAAACGGTCATTTTTTCTTCCCACATCATGCAGGAAGTGGAAGCCGTCTGTACACGAGCACTGATTATCAACCGCGGGAAAATAGTCGCCGACCAGCGCATTGCCGACCTAAAAAAGAAAGCCGGCGCCACATGCTGCCGAGCAGTATACAAAAACGAGCTCCCTGACTCATTCTTTGAAGGCATGCCCTTTATCAGCCGCTTTCAGCGCTTGGAAAACGGTGAAATCCTACTGCACACCTGCAACCCCTCCACGGACTTAACCGAACTGGTGTTCCGCCATGCTGTAGAACAAAAACAGGTGCTCATAGAACTAACCCGGGAAAAGAACACGCTGGAAGATGTCTTCCAGCAGCTTACGCTTGCTCCCGCGAAGCCTTTTTCTGATTCGAACCCGGCTTCTTAGCCCGTGGCAAAGACCATTTCCTTTGAAAACAGCTCACTGCGCTTTTTCTCCGAGAGAAAACCTCATCTTTCTTGACAAAACAATGCCGAAGAGATAACTTGCGGACACGCAAAACTACCGCTTATGACCCGACCTGCCTTTGATGATATATACATGGAGCTTGCAGTAAACATTGCCAAACGTTCACACTGCATCAAGAAACACGTAGGAGCTGTACTAGCCAAAGACACGCGCATCATATCGGTCGGTTACAACGGCCCGCCCGCCAACACCCATAATTGTGATGAAGAATGGCCTGAGGAAGGGTGCGCCAGGGACTCCAAAGGCAGCTGTTCGCTCGCTATACATGCAGAACAGAACGCGATCCTGTACGCTCTGAAAAACAACGCCAAACTGGAAGGTTCCACCATGTATGTAACGCTTGCCCCTTGTTTGGCATGCGCTCGCATCATCGTCAGCACTGGAATCAACAAACTGATCTACCTCAATTCCTACGCTGAGTACAAAGGCCTTCCTTCGGATGAGGGTATAGATTTTTTAAGAAAATTTGGAGTAGAGGCTGTTAAATACCAGGGCGAATTGCAAAACCACGTAATGAATGACCTGCTGGTATAAAACGATCAAGGTTCTTCATCAGCCGAATTTTAAAACAATCACAGGGAACAGCTCGCTATTTTTTCCAGCCCGGAATTTTGCACGGGATAAAAGTAAATGAAGTTACAGAAGGCAGGCCTGCTTTCTTTAGAAAAGGGTTCATCCACTCAGACAATGAACGAACCAGTTGAGCATCTCTCATGTGCGTTCGCTCTCTGCCTTTGAGCACACAGTGCAGTTCCAGCCCCATCAACAAAAAATCCATCATTGGGAAAACATATCCGCTATGATTAACAGAACTCCAGTCTTTCGTTGTAAAAAAGCAGGTCTTTTCCTTAAAAACTTCGGGCGAAATCCCCAAGCGAATCGGCTCTGACAAATCCGGAAGCTCACGGTTTAGTGAAATGTCCACAGCCTCTTCGCGTCCCTTTCCAAGATCTATTTCTTGGGATGAAATGTTTCCTAACAAAGCAGGCGACTCCGTTCCTTCCGGCAAATGCACGAATATTCTGAGCTCATTTTCACCACCTTCACTACTCAAAATCGGATATATATGCACTTCAGGAAACCGGGATGCGACTGGACCTGTTAACGGCACTTTAAAAAACAAATCACGTCCCTGCCCGAACATAAGCAAGCGCCCAACCATAGCCATAACATAATGCTGAAAATTCTTAAACGAATCTTTGCCTGTCGGCACTGCCGCTTCCTGTTTTTCTGCTCCAGTTGATTTGTCTATGCCAGCCATGCTCTGTGCTCTCAACTCTTCCTCAGCCTCGGAAGAAAAAAATCCAGTCTCCTCCTCACTACTATTTTTTGAAAAAGAGAAGCTTAACAACTCTTTTTCCACTAACCTCATTCTCTCACCAAAGAATTCCACTGGCTCCGGATTTTGCTTCCAGGGATGCTCTGGTTCGTCAACGGTTTTTACTCTTTGCCCTCCCCGAGGCCAATCTGTCACCTCTGACCTTCTGCCTCCTGAATAACAACTCTCGGCAATTTGCAAAGCCGTGTTGCCTTTGAGGAACTGAAGCCAAAAGTCCTGCAAATATTGCCACTCAGGAAACTTCTGCCGAATATCATCATACCGTTCCAAAGTACCGTACTCAGGAATCCAAAGACTTTCCTGCCCTTCGGCCACAATCATCAACCAGTCTGTCAGCAGATTTTTTACCTCAAAATACAAGCCCACCAGGATCCTGGCCAAAGGACTTAAATAAAGCGATTCATTCTCCAGTCTAAGTTCCATTCGCTTAATTGCCTGTAGACAGGTTATTTCCAGTTCGTGCAACGCACCCACTACATTCAAACGGTTTGCCGGCAGTTGCAAAGACGTCTGAGCAATCCGCTCATAAACTCCCAAAAGCACTTTAAGGCGTTCAAACTCGCGGTACCTCACCGAGGCAAAAAAACCGTAGCCATTTTTTTCCAAAAGCTTTGAAAACTCTTCGCAGCTTATCAAGTGTTTTTCAGGAATCTTTTGCGGGGACTGAATAGGCGAAGCTGTAGCGCGCTGTTCTCTTGTAAACGGCGAATCTTGAAAAGCCGCTTCACCCCCTCTAGCTGAAGAGGAGGTCTTAGCCATTGCCCGGTATAACGGCAGGTGTGGAAACATTCTTTATTGGCAACCTCTGTCACCATATATTGTTAACGAATGCAAACCCGCCCTGCGAACCGCGCCAAAAAATCAAGTTTAGATAATATTCACCTCCGGGTTCAAGCGGATTTTAAACCGCTCCAGTACTGATCTCTGAATTCTTTCGGAAAGTTCACGAACAGCATGCCCGCTGCCGTCGCCAAGGTTAACCAATACCAGTGCTTGTCTGTCGTGCACCCCAACTCCGCCTTCCTTAAAACCTTTCCAGCCACACTGCTCTATCAGCCAGCCGGCCGCCACTTTTACGATTCCCTCTCCCTGCGGGTAAGACGGCATGTCTGGGTAATCGTTCTTTATTCTTTCGAAAAGCTCCTGCGTAATTACCGGGTTCTTAAAAAAACTCCCACAATTGCCCATCACAGCAGGATCCGGAAGCTTAGTCTCTCTGATACGGACCACAGCATCACTGACAGCCTTCACCGACAACTCTTTAACACCCATTTCATTCAATGTCTTCTGAAGCGCTCCATACTGTACATTGTAATCGGGCTCCTTCGAAAGCCGAAGAGTTACCGAAGTCACTATAAAACGTCCTTTTGCCTCGCGTTTGAAAATGCTGTCGCGATAACCAAAATCGCAGGCCTCTGTGTCAAAAATATGCAAGTTCCCTTCCAGCAGATCTAATGCCTCAAGCTCTACAAAAACATCCTTCAGCTCCACTCCGTAAGCTCCAATGTTCTG
>JAKSBZ010000342.1 GCA_022360875.1 Cytophagales bacterium
GACAATGAACCGCTTTCTACCGAGCATGCGCCGGCGCTGGCTTTTTTTGAAGGAACACTGTGCATGGTATATGCCGAAAAGTCCTCCGGAGCGCTTTATCTTTCTTATTACAGCGGGGCCCAGTGGTATGGGAACATTCCGGTTACGATAAACAGTGAGCAGCAGGCTGCCGCTCACTCGCCATCACTTGTTGCTTACACCGACCCAAACAGCACGCAGGAAATGCTGCTGCTCGCTTTTGTTACTTCGGACAATGAAATCCAGTGCCTCAATTTTGACGGAAACAGCTGGAGTACGGAAAAAATGTCGGGCAGTTATTCGGCGGATTCGTCCGTGGAGCTGGTTGTCTTTGACGGAGTGGCCAATATGTTTTATTCGATTGACGGCACGCTGAGCTTCATTTACAGGGAAAACGGAACCTGGGGACAGCAAGCCAAAACTGTGCTTAAAGACAGCTCCAGTTACGGAAGCGTTGGGCTTGTGGGAACGCCCAGCCTGGTGTCGGCGAGTGTGCCCGGAGGCGCCGAGACAGGATGGAATCTAATGGCCGCCTACACCAGCAGCGACGGCGGTTTGATGAACTTGGGGGCTTTGAGTTGGAATTCGGATCCCGGAACCTGGGAAAGCCAGGGCATGAACCCGGTGTCGAAAGAAACCGACTCCTGCAACCCGAGGCTCGTTGTTTCGGACTCTTTGGGAGTGGCTGCGGAGGAAGCTGATGAAAAATGGTCCCAGACTCAGACAGCAAACACTTCCAGTTGGATGGGAGGACTTCCCGACAGCATGCTTATTAACCAGGTTAATATTCCGGGTTCGCACGATGCGGCCGCAATACGGTTCGAGCCCAGCTCAGTACCTAGTTTTGATCCCGTATTTATTATATTTGACAAGGTAAAATCGGAAGTTGAAAGCAACTGGGAATGCCAGGACCGGAGTCTGGACACTCAGCTGAACCGGGGGATACGGCTGCTTGATATACGCATAAGCGTGAGCATGGAGAATAGCCAGTTTGAGTTTACCACCTGCCACGGAAATAAAGGAAAAGAAGTGGATCTTAATCTTTTTCAGTCGCTGCCTTCGGCGCTGAACACCTGCAGGGACTTCTTGAGAACCAATCCGACTGAAACGCTGCTGCTCTCTCTGAAAGTTGATGATTGGAGAGTGGAGTCATCGGAAAAAGAAGCGGCTTATCAGGCGCTTAATCAGTTGATCAATTCATACCCCAGCCTTTTTTACACAGGAACAATTCCTACTTTGGGCAGCCTGAGGGGAAAGATGCTTATTTTCAACCGCATCTCTTCTACTTTTGGAGGATTTTATCTGAGCTGGAGCGACAACACCCAAGGCCAGTTGATCGACACACAGCAGGGTTCGAGCTATTTTTACGTGCAGGACTATTATGATATAGGAAATATAATCAACAGACAGAACAAGCTTATTCAGATCGAAGAGGCTATTATGAAGCTCAATAATATTTATATCTGGGCCAAGCCTTTGTCTGAGAATCCGGAGGACAATCTGTACGAGCTTCCGTCCAAGAAGAATCTGATTGTATGGAACTTTGCCAGTGCGATTCATTATAAATACGTTGGTGTTGCAACGAGTCCGGCGCCTAGCATTTTGTCTACCAAAGAAAGTGTTTTCAACTCGTTTGGAAATACGTACAATGACCGAATGACTTTGGATGAACCGATCGGCTGGATGCTTATGGATTTTTCTACTGATTTTTACAGAGTGAAGCCGGATGGAAAATCCAGTTACGAAAGCAGTCTGATCGATTTTATTGTGCAGTCGAATTTCAGTTATAAAGGCTTCAGCTTTTATTTCAGTGTAGAAAAAATTTAGCGAAGCGTTGGATGAGAACAAACACCGCGAACGCGGTTTTATTGGCAGGCAAGCGCAGCATGAGACTTACTGCGCTTATTTTTTGCTTTTCGAAAAGCTGTTAATGCCTTTTAGGCTGCGGGCCAGTTTGTTTGAGGAAAGCCAATATCCGTCAAAGGGATTTTTTCATGTGTAAATGCATGCCATTAATGCGTCTTGTATTTTTTTATGCAAAAAGGACAGGTGCAATCTTCGTAAAAGGGAATTTATGAAATCACCTTAACTTGAAAAAGTCATTATAATAATAAAAATAGTAAAATAACTATAAAAAATTTTTTATAAAAAATAAATTTAGTAAAATCAATGTAAGCGCATTGTAAGGAAAAAATAATAATTTTTTCCACCGCCATACCCATATTTAATTCGCAGTTATAGTCTCAAAAGAGTCACTGATTTTCATTGTATTTCAAAAAAAGAGTCACGTTAAATAATTGTTTTTTAAATTAAATATGTTTCAAATGAAAAAAAGTACCTTCTTAATTTTTGCGATGCTGTCGTTTTTTACGAATGCTCATTTCACGAGGGCGCAAGTAGCGGGGGAATCGCCTCCTTTCGCATTAAGCATCAGTCAGTTAAAGGACTGGACGAAGACAGGCTCCACTGCAAGCGCGGCCAATGTCGCTGCAGTTCCGTTGGCTGCTCGGTTTACGCAGGCTGACACTCAGATTAACCCGAATCTGAGCAGCAGCATTAAAGTTCTGTCGTCTCCGGACGGAATTAACAACAAAGGAAATTATACGAGCGAGCAGGGCAAGTTTAACTTGTTCAATTTTACTCACTGGCAGTACATTGACATATTGAACTGGTTTGGCGGAACTGCCGACTTAAGCATTATGCTGCCTTCTGCTCCCTGGGTAAACGCGGCTCATAAAAACGGGGTGAAGGTAATAGGCTCAGTTTTTTTTGCTCCTGGCGCTTATGGAGGCAATACAAGCAAATTGTATGAATTTTTGGAGCAGGACAGTCAGGGCAACTTTGTGTGCGCGGACAAACTGATTGAAATCGCAGAGTATTATCGTTTTGACGGCTGGCTGATGAATCAGGAAACCTCTGCCAACCAGGACATTGCGAATAAAATGCGCGCTTTCTTGAAGTACTTCAACAGCCGCAAGCCAGCCGGCATGGAAATTATCTGGTACGACTCAATGGTTGAAAGCGGGCCTGTTTCTTGGCAAAATGAGTTAAACACCAGCAATGACGCGTTCTTGCAGGACGGAAACCAGAGAACGTCTGACGGAATGTTTACCAACTACAACTGGGGTTCAGGCGGTGTAAATACCTCTGTATCGAGAGCCAAAGCCTTGGGAAGGAGTCCTTTCGAAGTGTACATGGGAGCCGATGTGTGGCCGGACCGCGGTGCGCAGCCTGCTTTCCGCAATGTGAGCTGGATTGATAAGCTGTTTGCAAACGGAAACGTGTCACAGCCGAAGACCTCTATAGCGTTATTTGCAACAAACTTTATTTTTGACAAAATCAACAATTTCAGCTCAGATCCGAATGCAGTGGATGATTTTTACGATACCGAAGTTCGGTTCTTTGCGGGAAATGACAGAGATCCTGATGCACAGGATGCAAGCGGGCAGTGGAAAGGAATTGCGAACTATGTTCCGGCGAAATCAGTGATCCGCTCTCTGCCTTTTGAAACCAGCTTCAATACAGGGCACGGAAAAGTATTTGCGAAAGACGGTTCGCAAGCAGTGAAGGCATGGCACGACATGTCGAAACAAGATATTTTGCCTACTTGGCAGTTTTGGATTTCAGGAAACAGCGTTTTAAAAGCAAAATATGACTTTGATGCAGCCTACAGCGGCGGTTCGTCTCTGAAAGTGGCGGGTGTATTGAAAAACAGCTCGGCTACAAGGATAAAGCTGTTCAAAACAAAACTGGCCGTTGCAAACAACACTAAAGTGGACTTGGCTTTCCGTTCGGGCAAAGCAGGAGCAACAAATGCAAAATTAATAGTTTCGTTTGCCGGCTCGCCGAATAATTTTACGTCTTTTGAAATCGGGAACAGCCCAAGCGGCGGCTGGAATACGAAAACAATTGACTTGTCAGCGCACCAAGGAAAAGAAATTGCCATCGTGGGTTTTGAGTTCAGTTCAACCGTACAGCTTAGCGATTTTAGCTTCAGCGTTGGAAAAATAAAGGTTTTCAACGGAAACAGCACGATCAGCCAGAAGCCGGCGGCTAATTTCACAAGCAATAAAACAACAATAGAAGCCGGCCAGTCGATTCAGTTTACGAACACTTCGGTAAATGCATCGGGATTCACTTGGACTTTCGAAGGCGGATCTCCTGCGACAAGCGCACTGGAAAATCCTTTAGTTGCCTATCCGAAGGTAGGCACATACTCAGTAACACTGCAGGTTCAGAATGAGGAAGGGTCTGATGTTGAAACCAAAACAGGTTATATCCAGGTGAATCCTGTGGGGAGCACTCCTGTGGATCACACGGATCCTGTGGGAACGGGAACGATCACTGTCAGAAAATCAATCAACGCCGCTGAGAACGGACAGAAAGTTTTTGACAATAAAGCGGGAACGAAATGGCTGGACAACGGCGGAGCGCCAAGCACAAGCAATCCTAGCTGGGCGCAGATTCAGCTTCCTGCAAGCAAGACAGTGAACAATCTGGTGCTCACAAGCGCCAATGATGCAGACGAGCGCGATCCTCAGAATTTTGTTCTGAAAGGCTCTAATGACGGTTCAAATTATACGGTTCTTCACACAGTAACCAATGCGCAATTCATTAACCGGCACCAGCGAAAATCATGGGACTTTTCTAATACCAATGCCTACTCGTACTACCGCCTTGAAGTCACTAAGAACAAGGGAAATTCAGGAATGACCCAGATTGCTGAAATTGAATTGTTCGGACCGTCGTCTGCCGAAGCGGATAAAGCTCCGGTGGCAGGGTTTGCAGCAAGCGCAACAAGCGTTGCAGAAGGACAAAGTGTTCAGTTTACGGATCAGTCAGCGAACAACCCGACTTCGTGGGCGTGGACTTTTGAAGGAGCGAACAGCACGAGCAGCACTGCTCAGAATCCTGCGGTTGTTTATGCAAAAGCGGGAACTTACTCAGTGAGCTTGACGGCAAGCAATGCCGCAGGAAGCAATACGATTACCAAATCAGCCTATATTACGGTGACGGCTTCCAGCGCTTCGGTAGATCATACTGACCCGGTGGGTACAGGCATAATTACGGCCAGAGCCCAAATCCATTTAGGAGAAGGAAAAGACAAAGCGTTCGACAACAAAAACTCGACAAAATGGCTGGACAACGGCGGCGTGCCAAGCAGCAGCAATCCAAGCTGGATTCAGATTGAGTTCGCTAGTGCGAAAGTGGTGAATATTTTGGCTATTACCAGCGCGAACGACGATCACGGCAGGGATCCTAAGGATTTCCGACTGAAAGGCTCAAACGACAATTCAAACTTCACTACGCTGAAAACATGGTCAGGCCAGAGCTTCACCGGTCGTTTCCAGCGAAAAGAGTGGGAATTTTCGAACACCGCCGCTTATCGCTGCTATCTGCTTGAGATCATTAAGAATGATCAGAATGTGGATATGACTCAGCTTTCAGAAATCCAGCTGATAGGACCTTCCGCGGCTTCTTCGGCTAGAACGATGAACGTGTCTGCTGAAACAGAAGAAGCGGCGGCAGAAAAAGGAATTGATGTTTACCCTACAACAGTGGACAGCGAGCTTCATGTAGACCTTGGAGCCGCGCCGGACTATGACCGCGTGCAGATACTGGATCTGTCGGGTAACAGCTGTTTGGAAGCTGTGCTGAAAGAAAAGCACACTGTTTTGAATATTGCTGGATTGACAAGCGGTTATTACATCGTTCGAATTGCCGCTAATAATGAGACGAAAGCAATTCGGTTCCGGAAGAAATAAATAATTGAGTTAACCTTGAATTGAAAAGCTGGCCTGGAAACGGGCTGGCTTTTTCTATGGGATCAACTTTAAGGAGGTCTTGAAAAAGTGATGTTTTTCTGCAAGGCGATTGAAGGAAACAGTGAGTCTCCGATGTTTTTTCGGAAGCCGGAGTTTTAGCTTAAAAATGAATTTTTTCCAAAACAATAAATTAATTAATGATCATTTTTTCCACATTTCCAAAATGTAAGTCACTTGTAAGCGAAAATCATATTAAAAATTCATCATCAGAATTTATGTTTCGAACATCTTTTAAAAGAGGGAACTCTTTTGAGAAATTTTTTAAAAAGCATGGTAACCTTAAAATGTAAAAATTTTACAAAAAGAAATTTAAGAAAATTTACCTATTAACAGCTTTACTTGTCATAATAAGTACTGTTGGTTCTTGGGCACAGAAAGTGGTCAAGGGTGTAATTACTGATGCTGATACCAACGAGCCTTTAATAGGAGCGAACGTTTCAGTAAAAGGAACCGTCAATGGAGTGATCACCGACTTCGACGGAAAATATTCAATAAAAGTCCAGGAGGAAAATGCTGTATTGGTTATCTCGTATATAGGGTACTTGTCAACTGAGATGGAAGTCGCAGGCCGTTCGGAGATAAACGCGCAGCTGCAGGTTTCTGTTGCTCAGCTGAATGACGTAGTGGTTACCGCTTTTGGCATTAAGAAAGAGAAAAAGGCCTTGGGTTATGCTGTTACCGACGTTGACGGAGACGAACTGGCGACTGTTAAATCTAACTCATTGGTGAACTCTATTTCGGGCCGCGTTCCGGGAGTCAACATTACAGCGCCTTCTACTTTTGGCGGCGCAAGCAGTGTTGTCATCCGCGGCAACGCATCAATCAGCGGAAACAACCAGCCTCTTTACGTAGTGGACGGTGTTCCGATCGACAACTCAAACCACAGCGCTGTCGGCATGTGGGGCGGTTATGACTTGGGGGACGGTATCTCAAGCATCAACCCGGACGACATCGAGTCAATGACTACACTGAAAGGCGCTGCGGCTACTGCTCTTTACGGATCAAGGGCTCAAAACGGAGCGATTATCATTACAACTAAAAGCGGAAAATTTAATGAGGGATTGGGCATCGAAATCAATTCGAATGTTACGCTTCAGCAGATTTACGATGTTTATGATGAATTCCAGAATGAGTACGGACAAGGGACTAAAGGAAAATCTCCTGTAAACCTGGAACAGGTGCTTGAAACCGGCAATAAGAGCTGGGGACCAAGAATCAATGGCGAGAATGTTTTGTTTTTTGACGGAAAAAAACACGCTTCTTCAGTAAATGATTTGAATGAGTTTTTTGACTTGGGCAAAATCTTCACCAACACTGTTGCGCTGACAAAAGGCTCTGAGGATATGAATATTCGTGTTTCTGCTACAAACATGAACAACCAGAGCGTTATCCCTAATGCAAGCATGAACAGAAACTCATTCAATGCAAGACTTCATGCCAACCTAAGCGAACGCTTGAGCGTTGACGCCAAAGCCAATTATATTTCTGAGAAGTATAAAAACAGAGCTCGCGCAGGCAGCGCGCCTTCCAACCCGATGAATGCTTTAATGAAAGCGCCTAGAAACTTGCCGCTGTCTTTGTTGGAGAACAATTACAAAAGCACGCTGGGAGGCCATATTCCTTGGGGAAATGATATCTGGAGTCCTAACCCTTACTGGGTGCAGAATGAGTTCTCTCAAAAAGACCAAAAAGATCGATTCTTAGGGTTTGTGTCGGCTGCCTACAAATTTACAGACTGGTTGTCACTGGATGTTAAAGCGGGTACAGACTATTACCAAACAACAGATTTCTTCTCGTTTGGACACGGCACTTCGTTTAAGCAGGTCGGTGAGATGGGACGCGACCAGTTCAAAAACAGAGAGGACAACTATTCTGCGATGTTGAGATTCGATAAGGATATCACGGACGATATTCATTTGAATGCCATGTTGGGAACGAATATCATGAGAACGAAGCTCGAAGTAATGGACACTTGGGGTGAGAATATGACCCAAAAAGACAAGTTTGTTCTTAACAACTTTAGAAAAACAAGAGTTGAAGAGCGCTTCTCGAAAAAAGGTTTGAATTCGTATTTTGGATCAGTTGAAGCAAGTTTCAGAAATTACTTGTTCTTTACTGCTACACTGAGAAATGATGTAAGCTCGACTTTGAAAAAGAGCAACAGATCGTATTGGTATCCGTCATTCAGCGGAAGCTTTGTATTCTCAGAAGTTTTTGAAACGCTTCCGGATTGGCTGTCAATTGGTAAATTAAGAGCATCTTGGGCAAAAGTCGGCGGAGATACTGATCCCTATCAAACGGATCTTTACTATGACATTGTAGGACAAGGCTACCAAAATAAATTTGGCGGACATGCGCATGTGGTTGGACTGAACGGAACAATGCCTTCGCTGGATCTGAAACCTTCTGAAACAAAATCGTACGAGTTCGGCGGTGTGCTGGGCTTCCTGGATAACCGCATTAATTTGGACATCACTTACTACAACCAAAGAACAGTGAACCAGATCATGGATGTTCAGATAACTCCTACTTCAGGTTACAATAAAATGAAAGTAAATGCCGGCGAAGTTGAAAACAGCGGCATCGAGGTTATGCTGGAAACTAAGCCAATCGCAGTGAAAGATTTTTCTTGGGACCTGTCATTAAATTTCTCAAAAAACAAAAACGAAGTAATTTCACTGGTTGACGGTGTGAACAGTTTGCGTTTGGCGGAAGCTCGGGGAGACATTCGGATCGAAGCGCAGCCGGGCCGGCCTTATGGGGAAATCATCGGTAAAACAATTAAAAGAAACGAAGCAGGCCAGTTGATTTTGGATGATAAAAACTTGCCTAAAGAAGGAGATCACAAAACTTTGGGCAACATCCTGCCAGACTGGACAGGAGGTGTTTTTAACAGCTTCAGATATAAGAATTTCAGTTTGAACGCGCTGATTGACATTAAAAGCGGAGGCGATATCGTATCGATGACTAACCAGGCGGCCTATGCTAACGGCAACCATAAAGAAACGCTTGCGGGCCGCGAAGGAGGAGTGAAGGTAACAGGAGTGGACAAAAACGGAAAGCCTGTAAGCGCTACAGTTGAAGCAGAAGATTACTACAGAGTAATGGCCAGGGATGTTTCAAACTTTGTATACGATGCTTCTTTTATTCGGCTGAAAGAGCTGAGCATTACTTACAACTTGCCGAAATCTATCATTGAAAAGACTCCTATCCAGTCTGCAAGCTTCTCAGTAGTTGGCGGCAATTTGTTCTACTTGTATGAAGATGTGCCGAATGTAAATCCTGAAGGCGGCGAAAACAGCACGGATCGTATCGGTATTGAGTACGGCTCTATGCCTTCAATCAGAACTTACGGGTTTAATTTAAAAGTTACTTTATAAGTAAATATTAAGACATAAAAGAAATGAAATCAAGAATAAATTTAAACGTATTTGCATTATTGCTCGTTTGGATGTTCAGTGCTTGTGCCGATGATTTTGACAGCATGAACATTGACCCTAGCAAGGGTACGACAGTTTCTGCTGATCGGCTGTTTCCATTTGTTTTGGGGAAAATCTGCGGAGACCGCTTCGAAAACGCAAGAACAAACCTTATTACTTGTGCGCTTTACACACAGCAGCTGGCTTCCAAAACAGAAGAATGGTCGGGTGATCGATACATGAAAAACGAAGGCCATATTACTGCATTCTGGAATACGGCTTACAAGCATCAGGTAAAGAACATCGAAGTGCTTAGACATACGCTGAAAAACACCGAAAAAGACGCAGGCGGAGTGATCCAAAACCAGATTGCGATTACCAAGATCATTCGTTCGTTCATTTATCTTCGGCTAACAGATTTGCATGGGGCGGTACCTTATTCAGAGGCCGGTTTAGGACATATCAGCGGCAACATTACTCCTAAATATGACACTCAGGAGGAAATTTATACCAGCATTTTCAGTGAATTGAAAACTGCTGTGGGCGAGCTAAACGAGAAGGCTGCTTCTTTTGGAACAGGAGACTTGGTATACGGAAATGGAAAATCGGAAGAGGTGATTTCAAACTGGAAAAAGTTTGCTAACAGTTTGAGGCTCCGCATGGCAATGCGTTTGACGAAAGTTAATCCGACGCTGGCAAAACAGGAAGCTGATGCGGCTATTGCGGCCGGTGTGATGGACAATGTGGATGCAACTGCATTTATCAACCACTATAACGGCGGAGACAACTACGGTCTGACAAATAACGGGGTTTCTCAGGTGTTCATCGAGTATGGATATAACGGTCACCACTTCAGAGTTTCTGAAAAAATGGCTGAGATTATCAAGAAAAATAAAGACCCGAGAACAAAGTACCTGTTTGGGATTTACTGGAAAAACAATAAGGACGATGAGGATTTGCAGAAAAATGAGGACCTGACATACGAAGATATAAACGGGTTCCCTAATGGTTTGTCTTCGTCAGAACTGGGAGAACTTTCAAAGAAACATGATTTCCACAGGTATTATGCGCAGCCGAACAAAACTTATATGGTTGACCGTGACGCTCCAACTATCCTTCAGTCTTATGCGGAAGTGTGTTTCCTGAAAGCCGAGTATGAGTTGAGATGGGGAACTAAAGCTAAGGCGCAAACCGAGTTTGAAAAAGGGCTTAACGCGGCGATTGACATGCTCAAATTATACGGCGCGCCTGTAGGAGAGTTGACTAAAGCAATTCGTGATGAGTTTGTTGCAAACGTTGGAGAAGTTACTCATGAAAACATCGGAGAGCAGATGTGGATGGCTTTGTTCCTGGACGGTTATGAATCGTTCTCAAACTGGAGAAGAACAGGATTCCCAACGCTGAAGCCTACAAATTTCTCTGGAAACGCAACAAATGGCCAAATTCCTCGCCGCTTGATCTATCCTTCAAACGAGTCGTCAATGAACGGTGCGAACTATCAGCAGGCGATCAAGCATCAGGGAGATGATGAGCTGACAACCCGCGTTTGGTGGGATGCAAAGTAAAATGAATTTGAAAGGCAGGTAGTTTCACCTGTCTTTTCTTTAATTTTTAGATATAACTTGATTCAATGAATTTATCTTTTTTAGATCTTTCAATAATAGTTGGATATCTTGGATTGACTGTTTTTTTAGGATGGTGGATTTCAAGAAAAGCAACTAAGAATTTAAATACATACTTTTTGGGAGGCAATAAAATCCCTTGGTATTTGCTGGGTATTTCCAACGCATCGGGGATGTTCGACATAACAGGAACGATGTGGATGGTATCCATTGCTTTTATTTATGGTCTGAAAAGTGTGTGGCTGCCTTGGCTTTGGCCTGTGTGGAATCAAGTGTTTTTAATGATTTTTTTGGCAGTCTGGCTTAGGCGATCGAACGTAATGACCGGCGCGGAATGGCTCAAAACGAGGTTTGGAAACGGACCGGGAGGGAAGATGTCCCATATTATTGTAGTTGTTTTTGCAGTAATCAGTGTTGTCGGTTTTATCGCTTATGGTTTTGAGGGAATCGGTAAGTTTGCCGAAACGTTTTTCCCGTGGGACTTGGGAATACATACAGATTTAGTGAACATCCCTTCCAAGCATGTATATGCTTCTCTAATCATGCTGATCACCACTTTGTATGTTATCAAAGGCGGAATGTACAGTGTGGTAATTACTGAGCTTCTTCAGTTTACCATTATGACTCTGGCTTGTCTGGCAGTGGGCGCCATAGCTATTTATAAAATTGACCCTAACCAGCTGAATACAGTTATTCCCGAAGGATGGAAAGACGTGTTCTTTGGCTGGACTTTAGACTTGGACTGGGCAAACATACTGCCTCAGGTTCAGAACAAAATTAATGAAGACGGTTATCAGTGGTTTTCGATTCTGATGATGATGATGGTTTTTAAAGGCGTTTTGGTCAGCATTGCGGGTCCGGTTCCGGGATACGACATGCAGAGAATTCTGGCTACCGAATCGCCTAAAGACGCCGCTAAAATGAGCGGAATTGTTTCCCTTGTTTTGTTTATTCCCCGCTATCTGATGATAGCAGGACTTACAGTATTGGCTTTAATATACCTGCTTCCCGAGTTCAGGGCTTCAGGAGCCGAGCTCGATTTCGAAACAATTTTACCTTATACGCTGAATAATCTGATTCCGGTTGGAGTAAAGGGACTGTTGCTTGCAGGTTTGGTCTCTGCCTTTATGTCAACCTTTGCGGCAAGCGTAAACGCGGGCCCTGCGTATATTGTAAACGACATATACAAAAAATATTTGCAGCCCGGCAAATCGCCGAAAGAATATGTTACCATGAGCCGCTGGGTCTCGCTTATCATTGTCCTAGTGGGAATTACTTGCGGGTTGTTTGTCGAATCCATTGATTCTGTGCTGAAGTGGATCGTAGCGGCTCTTTTTGGCGGATATACAGCAGCGAACTTGCTGAAGTGGGTTTGGTGGCGATTCAACGGACATGGATACTTCTGGGGAATGCTTACGGGGTTGTTTGCTTCGCTGATCATCCCGTCTTTGCTTCCTGATGTAGCGACGCTGTACTTGTTCCCGATAATATTCTTCATTTCATTGGCGGCTTCGGTGATCAGCAGTTTGCTTACGCCTCCCGACGACGAAAAAGTGCTTGTCAAGTTTTATGAAACGGTTCGTCCGTGGGGTTTCTGGGGTCCGGTTTATAAAAAATTGAAACTGAGAAATCCGGAAGCACAGGCAAACAATGATTTTCTTGTGGATATGTTTAACTGCGCGACAGGCATTGTTTGGCAAATGTCTCTGATTTTGTTCCCGATATACTTGGTGATCAGAGAATACATGTACATGACCGTGGCATTTGCGGCGATTGTGGCGACAACAGTGATACTAAAAAAATCTTGGTACGACCGGCTGGAAGACTATCCAAAAGATATTACAGCACAGAGAGAGAAAAAATCGAAAGAAATAGAAAAAAGAGAAGTTGCCTAAGAGCAATGGTTTGTGAAATAAATTAATTTGAAACAATGAAACATCCATATCAATCGGCCTTATCACACACGAGAGGTCCGATTGTAATGGATGTTTCATCTGGCTTATTAAAAACAATAAAAACAAATGAAAAATTTTCCGTGGGAAGATCGCCCGTCAGGTCTGCAGGCTCCAATGTGGCGATACAGTGCGAATCCGGTAATTAAAAGAGATGCTACTCCGACATCGAATAGTATTTTCAACAGCGCCGTGGTTCCTTTTGAGGATGGATATGCAGGTGTTTTTCGTTGCGACGACCAGTGCAGGCGCATGAACATTCATGCGGGATTCAGCAAAAACGGGATTGATTGGGAAATTAATCCAGAACCAATTGCTTTTCAGCAGGATAGCCAGACAGATTTGTTTCATTCGGAATACAAATATGATCCGCGGGTAATCTGGATTGAAGACCGATACTATATCGTTTGGTGCAATGGCTACCATGGACCGACCATCGGCATGGGCTATACTTTCGATTTTAAAGAATTTTATCAGCTGGAAAACGCCTTCTTGCCTTACAACCGCAACGGAGTGCTTTTTCCTAGAAAAATCAACGGCAAATATTTAATGCTCAGCCGTCCGAGCGATACAGGACACACGGCCTTCGGCGATATATTCATCAGCCAGAGCCCGGACATGAAATACTGGGGCGAGCACCGTCATGTAATGTCTCCGGCTCCTTTTGAGGACAGTGCCTGGCAGTGCATGAAAATAGGAGCGGGCCCGGCGCCTATTGAAACGAAAGAGGGCTGGCTGCTGATTTACCACGGCGTGCTCCGTTCCTGCAACGGCTATGTGTACTCGATGGGCGCTGCCATACTGGATCTGGAAGAGCCGTGGAAAGTGAAATACCGCATGAAGCCTTATTTGCTTTCTCCGCAGACTGCATACGAATGCGTGGGAGACGTTCCGAATGTGGTTTTCCCGTGCGCGTGCCTGCACGATGAGTCAAACGGGCGATTGGCCGTATACTACGGATGCGCCGACACTGTAACAGGGCTGGCATTCGCTCAGATAGATGAATTGATTGGTTACATAAAAGAAAACAGCTTATGAGTTCGAGCAAAAAAAGACGAAACGTACTGTTGACTTTGGCTTTGGGAGCGGCTTTGTGTGCGGGCTGCTCTCCGAATAAAGAGAAAAAAGTTCTCGAAAGCCGGGCGGACTTGGTTAATCCGCTGGTGGGCTCCGATTCCGAATACAAATTTTCAAACGGTAACACTTATCCGGCAATCGCTCTGCCCTGGGGGATGAACTTCTGGACTCCTCAGACTGCCAAAATGCGCGACGGCTGGACTTATGCCTACAAGGCCAAGCATATCAAAGGATTCAAGCAGACGCACCAGCCCAGCCCGTGGCTGAATGACTACGCCGCATTTTCTTTGATGCCGCTGGTGGGAGAGCTGAAGATTGATGAAACGGAGCGCCAGTCAGCTTTTTCTCATGAAAACGAGACTTCTTCTCCACATTACTACAGCGTGCTTTTGGACGACTACAAAACGAAAGTGGAAATCAGCCCTACTAAACGCTGTGCGATTTTCCGCTTTACATTCCCTGAAACTCAGGAAGCCAAAGTGCTGTTGGACGGATACTGGGCGAACAGCCACATAGTAATCGACAAAGAGCGCCAGACAATTTCCGGGTGGGTCGACAACAACCACGGCGGCGTAGCGGACAATTTCAAGAATTATTTTGTTGCCCGTTTTGACCGTCCTTTCGAGAAAGGCAATACCTGGCTGAATGCCAAGGCCACTTCGAGTTCAGAGAGCAAGGGAGAAAAGGCCGGCGCTTATGTGGCGTTTAACGCAAAGTCCAACCAGGAAGTCGTTGTGCGCGTTGCTTCTTCTTTTGTAAGTTTGGAGCAGGCTAAACTGAACTTGGAAAGAGAGCTGGGGCAGTCGTCTTTTGAAGAAATAAAGACAAAAGCGAAAGAGGCATGGAACAGCGAGTTGGGCAAAGTGCAGATCGTAAAGGGAAACCATAACCAGGAAGATCAGAAAGTATTTTACTCCAATCTTTACCGTTTGCTGTTGTTCCCGAGAGAATTTTACGAAGTAAGCGCAGCCAACGATACGATTCATTACAGTCCATACAACGGCAAAATCGAAAAAGGCGTAATGTATACCGACAATGGATTCTGGGATACATTCCGAGCAGTTTATCCGTTTTATTCTTTGCTGTATCCAGCCAAGTACGGAGAGATGATGCAGGGCATTATGGTTAATCCGTTTAAAGAAAGCGGATGGCTGCCGGAATGGTCAAGTCCAGGACACCGCAATGTGATGATTGGCTCGAACTCGGCTTCAATTATTGCGGAAGCCTATTGCAAAGGCATCCGGAATTTTGACATAGAGACGGCTTACCAGGGAATTCTGAAAAACAGCGAAAACGCCGGACCGCTGACTTCTGTTGGGAGAGCAGGCGTGGAATGGTATAATAAGCTGGGCTATATTCCGTGCGACGCAAAAGTGAACGAGTATGTGGCCCGCACGCTGGAGTATGCATACAATGATTTTTCGATTTATCGTCTGGCCGTACTGCTGAACCGTCCGAAGGAAGAGATCGAACGCTTTGCGAAGCGCGCTCAGAACTACAGGAACGTTTTTGACGCATCGACTAATTTCATGCGCGGCAAGGACAGCAAGGGCAACTGGCAAAAGCCGTTTGTTCCGGATGCCTGGGGCGGAGCCTTTACCGAAGGAAGCGCGTGGCATTACACTTGGTCGGTGCTGCACGATCCGCAGGGACTGATCGACTTGATGGGAGGCAGAGAAGCATTCACTGCAAAACTGGATTCTGTGTTCACCACGCCTCCGACCTTCGATTACAGCTACTACAATCAGGAAATTCATGAAATGACTGAGATGGCGGCGGCGAATATGGGACAGTACGCGCACGGAAACCAGCCGATTCAGCATGGCATTTATCTTTACAATTATGCGCGGCAGCCTTGGAAAACGCAATACTGGACAGACCGCGTGATGGACAGTCTGTATTCGGCGAAAGCTGACGGGTATTGCGGAGACGAGGACAACGGACAAACCTCGGCATGGTACGTTTTCTCGGCGATGGGATTTTATCCGGTGGCCGGAGTGACGGGCGAGTATGTAATTGGAGCGCCGCGCTTCGAGCACCTGAAAATCACTTTGCCAACTGGAAATGTTCTGGAAATCAAAGCGAAAAACCTGACAGAAAGGAACATTTATATTCAGTCGCTGAAAGTAAACGGCAAGCCGTACGGGAAAAATTATTTCACGCATGAGTTGCTGAAGAAAGGCGGGTTGGTTGAGTTTGAAATGGGGCCTGAGCCGAACAAAAGCTGGGGAAGCAGGAAGGAGGATATTCCTTTTTCGATGTCAAATAATCTTAAAATCTAAACCTATAAGTATCTTCATATTATCTCAAAAGCCGCATATTTCTTTATATGTGGCTTTTTTTTTAACACTTCGCGCTAATTGTTATTTCCTTAAGGAATTATTTGTCAGCTATTTATTTTGAATTTATTCTTGATTATTTTTGCTCGGCTGCCCAATAAATTTCATTTGATCCTATAAAATATATTATATAACAAGAGAATGTGTATTTTTGCATTCACATGAACAATTAATCTATATTGATATATTCATTTGTTTGTATTTAACATGGATTTAGTTAAAAACATTTCATTTTTTTTATTTTTCTTGGCTCCGTTTTTTTCTCAAAGCCAAGATATTTTACAAAGAGGCGGCATTCAGTTCAAGTCCTATGAAGTACCGATTGAAGAAAGAACTTCTCTGGAACTGTCCAAAGAAGAATTGTTTTCCGTAAAAAAAAATATAAACCTGAACTTCAGGCTGGCAATATCCCGGCATTCGGTTTTCGGGCATTTGTTTCGGATTGAATCCTCTGACATTTTTTTTGATTTCGTTTTTCACCCCTCGTATCCAATTGATGCAAACGCATACCTAAAAGTAATTCTGAACGGAAGCGAGATAGCTTTAAATGTTCCGATTCAGAAAAATGAACTGGGGAGCAACCGGTGGAAGGATTTTGAACTGTCAATGAATTTTGAAACGTCCACTCTGAAGCTCACTTATGCGAAAAGGAAATATTTTAAGCGCATAAACGCGGACAATTTAAAATCGAAGCGCTGGGCAGTATATTTTGGAGTCATTGAGGATAAAAAGCCGTCCATAACGGATGTCGCTCAGTTTTCGATACGGGATTTGCGGCTGGAAATAGACAGAAAAGACCGTTATCAGTGGCTGATGAATGAAAGCGTCGGCAACGTGTCAATAGACTACATAAGCGGGCGGGCATTGTATGTCTCCAATCCCAAGTGGCTGTCCCCCGCACACTTTTATTGGGACAAAACATGCACGGTTGAAACGTCCAACTCTTCGGGCGTGGCTTATGATGCGGAAAGCCACAGGCTAAAAATAATTGACAAGAGCAAAATAAAGAATATTGACTTGTCAAGTCTTTCTGAGACGAATGAATATTTTCCTGCTCCCAGGTTTAAGAAAGACGCAAAACTAAGAGCTTTTTCTTACGAAGGAGAGCCTTTTGCTTATGATTCCCGGCATGGGGAAATTGCTTTTTTTGACAAGCAAAACAAAGTGTTTTCTGCAATAGACTCTGCTGTTTTTTCCCCGTTGGAATATCAGCATCACAACTTGTTTTTGGCAGACGGAAGAATCTTTACTTTGTTCGGATATGGCTACTACACCTTTAAAAACCAGCTGTTTGAATACAACAAAGAATCCCGGTTGTGGGAACCCAGGGAACTGAAGGGGGACAGCCTTCTTCCGAGATATTTGTCGGCTGTCGGTAAGCTTGAAAAAGATAAATTTTTGATTTTTGGAGGAAGGGGAAACCCGAAAGGACTGCAGGAGCTGACGGTGAAAAATTACTATGATTTGTACTTGCTGGATTTGGGAAAAAACAAAGTCAAAAAATTATGGACTTTATCACCTCCCGCGGAAAGCTTCGTCCCGGCCAGGTCGCTGATTGTAGACAAGGACAATGAGAATTTTTACAGCCTGGCCTTTAATCCGGAAGTAGAAAACAGCAAATTGTCGCTGTATCAGTTCAGGATCGACACGCCTTATTATCAAATAGTAAGCGACAGCATTCCCTACAAGTTCAGGGATGTCAGTTCTGTTTCCGACTTGTATTTTGATTCATTCACAAGAAAGCTGATTGCATATACGAAAGAAGAAGGGGAAGATTCCTCCGTCGTAAAAGTGTACAGCTTGAACTTTCCGCCCGGCCTGCCCGATGTGCTTCCTGTCGAAAGGGCGTCCATTGGCGAAGACTGGGGCGCGCTGCTGCTGCTTTTGGTTTGGGGCGTCGGCGTTATGCTGCTGGTGGCCTATGGAATTTTCAAGATGATCAACATGGTGAAGCGCGCTTCAGTACAAGAACCGGTTAGTGATGAAACAGAAGAAGAGCCTGTTGCCTTTGGGAAAAGCAAGAAGAACTACATTCAGATTTTTGGCAAATTCCAGCTTTGGAACAGAGACGGAGAGGAGATCAGCAAGCAGTTAACGCCTAAGTTGCGGCAGGTATTTCTGATGATTTTCTTTTCACAGTTTTATTTCAGAAAAGGAATGTCTTCCAAGCGTCTTACAGAAATTATATGGCCGTTTATTCCAAAAGAAAAAGCAAGCAACTCGCGCTCAATTGCATTGAACAGAATCCGCACTATTTTTAAGCAGCTGGACGGAATCTCCATTGTTTTCGAAAACAACACCTGGCAAATAGATGTGGCTGATCCGCTGAGGTGTGACTTTATAGATTTTTGCAACCTGAAAGAGGCCCTGTCCGAAAGCTTGCTGGACAGCAACCTGATGAAAAAACTGATTTCAATTTTACACGCAGGTTTTTCTTTTCCCGAGCAAAAGAACGAATGGCTGGAGGGCAAACAGTCGTTTATTGTTTCCGACACGGTGGGTTTGCTCTTGAAGTACCTGCATGAAAACGAGTTCCAGTTAAGTCCGGCGGACGTAATAAAAGTTGTTGACATAATCTTGTCTATCGACGAGCTGGAAGACCAGGCATTCAGAATTAAATTAATCCAACTGTCGAAGCTGGGCAATCATGCCAAGCTCCATTCATGCTATAAGCAATTCACCAAACAATATCTTGAGTTGTACAATGAAGAATACCCGCTGAAGCTGGAAGAATTGATAGGAAGCTAACGGCCGGAAAAACACGAAAAAGAGCGATTTAGGCTGTGTTGCGTATATGCTAGGCAGTTTAATTCGCTTTTTGGCATGTTACGAAGAAGCTGGGAAAAGCATCGTTTTTAGAGTTTGCAGATAAAAGCATAATACAGTATTCTGTAAGTCCAAAATGACAATATCTACAGATTATATCATTAGTTTCTCTTTGTACAGCATTGCTGCAATTTCTCTTTTTTTAAGCGTGATTTATTAAGTCATATATAAATTGTTTTATTTATTCCTTATATTGGTGATTTCCAGGTCATGCACGACAAGGTGTATGCATAATAATGTTTAATAAATAAAATACAATAATGGGCATAAATTTAAAAAAAGGACAACGGGCTAATGTTGAATCTAGCTCTTTTAAAGTAGGTTTAGGCTGGGATGTCAATGCAAGCACAGGGCCTGAAGCGGATTTGGATGTTACAGCTTTTTTGCTTGACGAAACAGGAAAGTTGGTTTCGGACGAATTTCTAGTTTTTTATAACCAATTAAAGTCAGCAGACGGCGCCGTGATCCACTCTGGAGACAACCGCTCGGGAGAAGGAGACGGTGATGATGAAACGCTTAGCGTGAACATTGGAAAACTGGACCCTCGGGTTCAGCAGATTGTTTTTGTGGTGACCATTCACGAAGGTGATGCTAATAAGCAGAACTTTGGCCAAGTAAGAAACTCGTACATTCGCATCGTAGACGAGAAGTCGAATGAAGAGATTATGATTTATGAATTGGACGAAGACTATTCTGTAGAAACATCGATAGAATTTGGCAGACTCTATAAACGCGCAGGAGACTGGAAATTTGAGGCAATGGGAGCTGGCTTTGCAGAAGGACTAGATTTTTTTGTTAATAAATACGGCTCGCAGATCGCATAACAGAATTCATTTTTTTGATATGAGCGTTCAATTAAGAAAAGGGCAGCGAGTAACTATGGGGCTGTCAAAGATTGGAGTTGGATTAGGATGGGATCCGAATAATTCTACGGGACAAGAATTTGACTTGGATGTGTCCACATTTCTTATTGGGGAAAATAAGAAGTGTTTGAAGCCATCGGACTTTGTATTTTTTCAGAGCGAATTAAGAACGGAGTCTTTTGATGCCAGCAAATTCTCGTCAAGAGAACAGTGGCTGGAGAATACGCGGCCAATGTCTACGGACGGTTCTGTACTTGGCTCGTTTGACGACACCTCCGGAAATGAAAGCGATGGCGGCGATGATGAAACCGTGAACATTGATTTGTCTAGAGTTTCACCTCAAATCACGGAAATCGCGTTAGTAGTTACCATTTATGATGCAAAAGCGCGCAACCAAAACTTTGGACAAGTTCGCAATTCATATATACGTATCTTTGACGAAGTGACTGGAAGAGAGGAATTAAAGTATGAATTGGATGAGGATTATTCTGTAGAGACTTCTATTGAAGTGGCTCGCCTTTACCGAAAGGGGGGAGAGTGGAAATTTGATGCTATGGGAGTCGGTTACAACGAAGAAATCGATTACTTTTTTGAAAAATACTGCGACCCATCTTGGTTGGCATAATCTATTAATTTTTATTTAATCATGGCAATATCATTAACGAAAGGCCAAAAAATCAGCCTTAGAAAATCAACTGGTTCTTCTTTAGAATCTTTCTGTGTAGGAGTAAACTGGGGAGCAATCGAGCAAATCATTCGGAAAGAAAAATCGAACTGGTTTGGCGGCAACAAACGAATTGTTGAAGAAAAAAAAGTAACCAATGTCGACCTTGACTTAAGCTGCATTTTGTTCGACGGAAAAGGTGACTTGGTGGACTATATTTACTCTCCGGAATACCGCGCTGATTTCCTGAAAAAAGTAGGGCTTCCTGAAGGAAAACTAGTTTCAAAGGACTACGCCCTTCGCCACAGCGGAGATGACAGGGCAGGGGACGTTGGCGGAGACGATGGTCTGGACAACGAAATCATTAGTGTAGATTTGAAAAAAATTTCTCCTGAAGTTGAGCAAATATTTTTCTTCTTGAACAATGTGGGAAATGAAGATTTTGCTCAAATACCGTTCGCAAAAATCAGAATGTACGAGGGAACTCCTTCAAGAGTCAGTGAAGTGAATGCGACTTTCGATGTGGTGTCGGATAGCCAGTACGCTGGTCATAAGGCAATGATTATGGGTAAGTTGTATAAAAGAAACGGTGAGTGGAAGTTTAATGCAATTGGCGTTGCGGCAACCGATCAGACGTTTGCGCAAACTATTGCTCGAATTTCAAAAGACTATGTATAATAATCGTTATTGACAATGCATGGCATTTCTTTAGACAAAGGAATGTCATGCTTTTTTTTCATGTAAAGTAAGTAATAATGAGAAGATTGCCTGTGTATCTATTGATAGATACCTCATACTCCATGAAAGGAGAGCCTTTGCAAGCTGTTCAGAAGGGACTGGAAACTTTGGTTAGCGATTTAAAATTAAATCCGTACGCGCTGGAGACAGCTTATCTGAGTCTTATTACGTTTAGCACCCATGCCCAAACTCTTATCCCTCTTAGCGAGCTCATCGATTTTCAAATCCCAACTTTAGAAGTGGAAGGGACTACTTCGCTGGGGGAAGCTCTGGAGCTGGTAGCGGTTAAATCTCAGCTGGAAGTTCACAAATCGACAAAGGAGCAGAAAGGAGACTGGAAGCCTTTGGTTTTCATCATGACTGACGGAGAGCCGACGGATTACTACGAAAAAGGATTGGCTGAATTCAAGAAACAATCCTGGGGTATTGTCGTGGCTTGTGGGGCCGGAGACGGGGTGAACTTTAAAGTTCTGAAAGAAATCACAAACAATGTCATTGCTTTGGAGAAAGCCGATGAAGCCTCGATTTCCGAGTTCTTCAAGTGGGTATCTTCATCCATTGGCGTGTCGAGCACTCAAGTGGAAGCCAGCAGCAACGAGCTGAGCGACATGGAGGAATTGCCGGCTCCTCCGAGAGGGATTAATTTAGTGAAGTAAAAAACGAAGAACATGCTTAGGAGATTACCTGTGTATTTATTGCTGGACACGTCGGGATCCATGAAAGGAGAACCTATACAAGCTGTAAACGTCGGACTGCAAGCTCTGGTTTCCTCGTTGCGTCAAGATCCCAACGCGTTGGAATCGGTGTACATTTCGATCATTACATTCGACCGAGAGGTGAACGAAGTGCTGCCCTTGACTGAACTAGCATCACTGCAGCTGCCATACATTGAGACTCCCGATTCGGGGCCGACCCATTTGGGAATGGCGCTGGAGAAGCTGCACGAAAAGCTCAAAACCGAAATTATTAAATCGTCCAATGGACAGAAAGGCGACTGGGCGCCACTGCTGTTTGTAATGACGGATGGGAAGCCTTCGGATCTGATGAAATACCGAGAAATTATCCCCCACATAAAAAATGACAATTTCGGCAATATTATCGCCTGCGGAGCGGGGCCAAAAGCCAAGGCGGAATTTTTAAAGGAGCTTACAGACAATGTGGCGATGTTGGACACGTGCGACAGCACCACTTTTCAAAATTACTTTAAATGGGTGTCAACAACCGTTCAGCAAGGCAGCCGAAGTGCGGGCATATCGGAAGAGCTTGAACTGCCGCCACCGCCTCAGGAAGTGAATATTGTGATTTAGTTATAGAAACCAATAAAATGAGAAAGCTTCCGATATATTTTTTGATAGATGTCTCTGAGTCTATGGTGGGCCGTCCTTTGAAGCAGGTCGAGACAGGCCTGTCTCATATTGTCAAGTCTCTGAAGACGGATCCTTATGCTCTGGAGACGGTTCATCTTTCTGTGATCGCTTTTGCCGGAAAAGCCAAAGTCGTTTCGCCTTTGGCAGAATTGTTCAGTTACTATCCGCCTATGCTTCCTTTGGGACGGGGAACGTCGCTGGGAACAGGTCTTTCTTTGCTTATGAAGGACCTGGAGTTTAATGTAAAAAAAAGGACGTCCAGTTATCGGGGGGATTGGAAGCCAATCGTGTATTTGTTTACAGACGGGAGGCCAACGGATGAATGCGAAGGTGCTTTGCATCGGTGGGAGCAGTCTTACAGGGATAAAGTGAACCTCGTGGTGGTTTCTATTGGTGACAACGTGGAAGTCAATTTGCTTAGTCGTCTGACTGATACCGTGTTGGAGTTTAACAACACAAGTCCGGAGGAATATCAAAAATTTTTTAAGTGGATCACTAACTCCATCAAAAGCCAAAGCGTGAAGGTGGAGACAACGGGAGAAGACCAGCTGTTTGTAAATGAATTGGAAGGAAGCGGCGCTAGGCGAATAGACTTGTCTAAGGGCAGGAAATCGGTGATGGACGACCAGGTGGCTGTGATTGAGGCGCGGTGCCAATCAACCGGGGGTAAATATTTGATCAAATACAACCGGTATGTGGAACCCAGTATTTTTAAAGGAATGGGGGTGGACGTCACGGGCTTTGCTTTGGAGGGAGCCTTTGAAGTGGATGAAAACACGCTTGATGAGTTTTCCGAGACCGAAAAGCTTCAGCTAACGGTAAACACCGAGGATCTTCGGGGCTTTCCCCATTGTCCTTGCTGTGGAAATGAGATAGGGTTTGCTCTTTGTTCATGTGGCGAGATTATGTGTGCAAGCCCAGAGAAGCAAGTTCAGACCTGTCCGAACTGCCACAAAGAATCCTATTTTGGCTACAGTGAAGGACACGTGGACATTAATCGGACATTGGGGTAAAACGGGGTTTTTCACGCAATCAACAACATGAACTCAAAATATGAAAGAAGAGACAAAACGCATCAGTAATTTGCTGAATGAGATCACTTTCATTAGTAAACAGCTGGATGTGGTGAGGCAAGAACTTTTTGAGCTTTTGCATGAATCTCAAGACCAAAAGCAACAGCAGGACGAAGAATATCTGCTTGAAAAACAGTCTGTAAAAATCGATTTGAAAAAAGCGCTTAAATCTCCGAAAAATATAGAAGACATGGCTATAGAAAGAGAAAACGGGCAAACCCATTTAAAGGAAATTTTGCTGAAGAATGGAATGGAGGGGAAAGTATACGAGGATCTTTTGAAGCTTTCCCTTCCAGAAGGAGAAGAGTTGCTCGAGCTTGTAGTCGAAGGTTTGGAAGATGCCGGTCTGGAGCTAAAGGAAGGAAACATTGTATGCGGGACGCTTAAAAAGACAGGCGATTTCGTTTGGAACTTGCGCTACAAAGCCAAGGGAAATGAAGATGAGATTAAGATGTATGGCAAATTGCATCTGACCGTGCTTTCCAACCCGCAGTCGCTTTGGATGGATAAAGCCCCCGACTCAAATGCTCCTTATAAAAAGTCAAACACACACTTTGAGTTCCGGGAAGGAAATGGAGCCGTCCTGATGGGAGGATCGGTGCGCGGCCGTTCGCACGCCCATGTAGGAAGCTTCCGGGACGATCACTTCTGCGTTGAATCTATTGAGGATTCGGGCTGGCAAATTATGGCGGTCTCCGATGGCGCGGGTTCAGCTATCTATTCGCGACAAGGAGCCAAAATTGCCTGCGAGCAAGTTTTTAATAAGGCAGTCGCTTTTCATGAAGAAGGAAAGCTGAAAAGGCTGGACAAGCTTTTGGAAAAGAAGTACAAGAACCAGTCTAATGACAATATTGTGGAATTGAATGATTTCTTGTATGAATCCATTGTCGGAACCGCTTTCAGTGCTTTTCAGAAGATAAAAGAAGAGGCTGCTTCAAAAGAGATGAATGTGAAAGATTATGCCGCGACTCTTCTGTTCACTTTCATAAAACCCTTTGATTTTGGTTGGATAGTTATCTCCTTTTGGGTAGGAGACGGGGCTATATGCGTATTGCACGAAAACGGATTCCATCTTTTAGGAGAGCCTGACGGAGGGGAATTTGCCGGCCAGACTCGCTTTGTTACCATGCAGGAGATTTTTAAACCAGAAGAAGCGATAAAGCGCATTCATTTTCACTGCTTTGAGGAAAAGCCCAGGGCAATCATACTCATGACTGACGGAATTACGGATCCCAAGTTCGGCACCGACGACAACCTCAATGATTTAAGCATATGGGAGTCCTTTTATAAAGAACTCGAAGAAAATGTGCTGTATAAAAAAGATGGGTTTCAGCAAGCATTGGAGGAATGGATGAACTTTTGGTCGCCAGGCAATCATGACGACCGAACGATTGCTCTGGCCATTCCAAAAGCTTTGGAGCTGCACAAAAAGCAACTTCTAACAAAACAGGAAGACTGATGGCAAATATTGTAAAAGTGAAATCGGTTATCACTTCGGAAGCCGTTGAGTACGTGGATGAACTCATAGGCCAGGGAGCGATGAAGGATGTGTATTTCTCTCCTGACAAAAGCTATGTTGTAGGCTTCTTCAGAAAAAAACTGGATAATGCTTCACAAGACCGGTTGCTTAATATTGCAACGACGTACAAAGAGAAAATTTTCAACCAGACTAATGGCAGCTATTGGAAATCGATTTTCTGCTGGCCTTATGACATTGTTGAAAAAGACGGGCTTTGGGGAGTAGTGACCCCTGTTTTTTCAAAACATTTTTTCTTTGAATTTGGCTCAGCCAACAATGACATGCTAGGGATAAAAGGCAAGGAGAAAGACGGCAAATGGTTTGCCTCGGCAAGTAATCAAAACCGTTTTCTGGACAAGCGCGAGAAAGGCGATCTCCTTAGCTATCTTCGTATATGCTTGTTGATTAGCCGTGGAGTAAGAAGATTGCATGCGGCAGGTCTCGCCCATTCGGATCTTTCTTATAAAAATATTCTAATAGACCCTGCGGGAAAAAACGCGTGTATTATTGACATTGACGGGCTTGTGGTTCCAGGCAAGTATCCTCCAGATGTAATGGGAACCCCCGACTTCATTGCTCCAGAAGTGATGAAAACCAAGCATTTATCCGTAACGGATAAATCGAGAGCTCTGCCCTCCATATATACCGACCGGCATGCATTGTCTGTATTGATTTACATGTACCTGTTTTTTCGCCATCCGCTGCGCGGGGGGAAAATTCACCATGAAGACCCGGGCAAGGATGAGGAAATGACTATGGGAAGCCATGCGTTGTTTATTGAGCACCCTGAGGATAAAAGCAACCGGCCGGACCTCAATCAAATCAAACCGTCGTTCTTGCCATATGCGGACACTCAGCATCTTCCGTATACCGTAGCAGGGCCTTATTTAAAAGCGCTTTTTGACCGCGCTTTTTTGGAAGGGCTTCATGAGCCGCATAAACGGCCGACGGCCGACGAGTGGGAACAAGCGCTCATCAAAACGGTGGACTTGCTGCAGCCCTGCAAAAACGCAGCTTGCAACCACGGCTGGTTTGTTTTTGATAACAAAGTCAAACCTAAATGCCCTTATTGCAAAACGTCCTATACCGAAGCTCTGCCTGTATTGAACTTTTATTCTTCGCGGGATGGAAAGCAGTACAGCGACGACAAATACCGGCTGATGGTGTATAGCAATCAGTACATTTACAGATGGCATATCAACCGTTTGGTGGCGCCAAACGAAAAACTGAAGGAAAGCGACAAGCAAGCTGTGGGTTATTTTTCTTTTTTTAAGGGAAAATGGATGCTTGTCAATCAGGCAATGGAGGACTTGACTGATATTACGGACAAGTCAAACTATCTTCCCATACCAAAAGGAAAGGGGATAGAGTTAAAAGAAGGACAAAAATTGCTGCTCTCCAAAGAATCGGGCGGACGAGTGGTTTTTGTTCAGATGGTTAATTAACGGGTTTTAAGGTTAGGTTTAGCGATTTATTTTTAGTTAATTTTGTTTTTTCTGAACTGATATGTTTTCGGGAAAAGGCGGGGAGAAAATATTTTCAATGCTTTTTTGTTTGTATTTATTAATCTTCTTTCCCAAGAAAAATTTGACCTTGCTTTTCGTTCATCATTATCTTACAGGATTTTTTGTTGTTTTACGGAAAGTAAGAGGAACAAGATGAAAGGTCGTACCGAGCCTGACAATTTTTCTTTTTTTAAAAGCGAAGCTGCAAAAATTGCCGAGTATTTATTCAGACTAATTCTCATACAAACACTAAAGGAGATAAAACGCAACACGAAATGCTTAAAAGGGCGAGAAAAAAGCTTAAGAAGTAGATTTAAATTGAGTCATAATTTTTTAAAGTAATAAAATGTTAGAAACAATAGAGCGGGAAAAGAAAGAAGAAGGATTTTCAATAGGTTCTTTAATGGGTTATGGGGTGTTGCTCGCATCTTTTCCGACGATAATTAATCTCTATGCTCCCGGAACGATTTCTTTTTGGGACAATAGCATTCCGGAGGTTATGCAGAGTTTGTTCGTCATACTGTCGTGTTGTCTGGTCATTTGGAAAAGCTCGGACGGTTTTGAAACCGCCTCTGATTATTTAGGAGACAAGTTAGGAATGGACGGCGGCGTGAAAGGAGCTACAATTAATGCGATTGGCAGCTCTCTTCCCGAACTTTTCACGACTTTTTTTTTCCTCGTGGTGCTAAAAAAAGCGGAGGGCTTTGCGGGAGGAATAGGAACAACGGCGGGCAGCGCGGTTTTTAACGCGATGATTATCCCGGCAGCTGTCATTCTTTCGGTTGCGTTCTCCATGAATAAAAAAGTAGTTGTGGACAGCCGGGTGATTTTAAGAGATGGACTATTTTTGATTTTTGCAGAATTTGTTTTAATTATATTTCTAAACGATAAAGCAATGGGATGGAAGCATGGTGTGCTTTTGATGGGCGTATACATGCTGTATCTCACTTTACTAAAAGTATGGAAAATA
>JAKSBZ010000165.1 GCA_022360875.1 Cytophagales bacterium
CACGGTCGCATCAGCTACCGAAACCATCTCGGGGATTGACGTGAGCGGACTGACAGACGGAACGCTAACACTTAGCGTCACGCTCACTGACCCAGCTGGAAACGCAGGATCAGCAGCCACTGACACCGAGACGAAAGACACTGCGCCGCCTTCGGGTTTCACCGTGTCAATTGACCAGTCACCTGTGAATTCACAGAATGAAGATGGCGTCAGTTTCAGTTTCGCCAGTGCAGAAACAGGAAGCACGTTCAGCTATACAATCAGCAGTTCCAATGGAGGCAGTGACGTTACAGGCACTGGAACCATAGCGTCGGTAAATCAAACTGTATCGAACATCGATGTTAGCGGACTGGGAGACGGAGTACTTACGTTAAGCGTAGTGCTGACTGACACCAACGGCAACCCAAGCAGCTCGGTAACAGACACAGAGATAAAAGACTCTACTGCCCCAACAGGCTTTAGCGTCTCTATCGACCAAAATGCAATTACTCCAGGCAACCAGCATGTTGTCAGCTTCACTTTCACAGGAGCGGAAAGCGGCGCCACTTACAACTACACGTTCTCAAGCTCTGGAGGAAACGCTACAGTTACCAATACAGGGACGGCAGGCACTTCCAATTCCACAATAATAGGAATTGATCTAACCAGCCTGGCTGATGGCACTGTAACACTTGAGGTAACGCTTACCGACTTCAACGGAAACACTAGTCTTCCAGCTACAACTACAAAAATCAAAGACACGACTGCTCCAACAGCGATCAGTCAGAATCTAACTGTTCAGCTGGACGATGCAGGAAACAGCACAATCACTGCTTCTCAAGTAGACAACGGCTCCAGCGACCTGTACGGCATTGCCAGCATGAGCCTGGATACTGAAAGCTTTGACTGTTCTGACATTGGCGCCAACACTGTCAATCTTACTGTAACTGATAATCACGGCAACACCGCCTCGGCGGCTGCCACCATTACAGTAGAAGACAGACTGGCCGCCTCACTGACCTGTCCAGACAGCATACAAGTCCAGGCTCTGCCTTCCGAAATTCCAGTCCAGATTGTATTCGGAAAACCTGCGGCCGTTGATAATTGCGGCGGAACACTCCAGTTCTCAAATTCCTACACGCAATCCAGCGACACAACAGCGGGCTTCCAAATGGGAGACACCACTATTATGTGGACTGTGACTGACAGCAACGGAAACACGTCTTCCTGCGGTACACATGTGGAAGTAATCAACAGAGAAGTGCCGCTGACAATACAGCCAATTGGCGTGCTGCAAGTCAACGAACATGACACCCTGAACTATCAGGTACAGGTGGATAATCCAAGCGAAAGCCAGCTCGTTTACCAGCTTTCGTCCAATGCTACTGATCTAGGAATGACCATAAGCTCAGACGGAAACATCCAGTGGGTACCTTCAGAAGCTCAGGCTCCGTTCAATTATACGCTTCAGGTAACTGTCGCAAGCCAGTTCAATCCTGAGCTATCAAGCTCAGCAACCTTCAGCGTCATGACTCATGAAGTCAATAGTCCACATACAATACAGTCTTTAAGCGATGTTGTAATGGACGAGCACGACACAATGACCGTCAGCATTCAGGTATCAGATGCCGACATTCCGGCACAAAGCTTTACCTATGAGATTGACGCCGAGCACGCCGATCTGGGAATGACTATGAACTCAAATACCGGACAGATGAGCTGGACACCTGGAGAAGACCATGGTGACAGTACTTACCAAGTACGTTTCTGGGTATCGGACGATGCTCCGACTCCTATCAGAAAATCTGTGGTAATGAGTATTCAAGTCAATGAAACCATGAGCGCAATTGTCGTAGAAAACGGAGAAGATCAGCCAGTTGAACAGAACATGGATGTTGGTGACTCTTCAGCTGCTTTCACATTTACTATTGTTGACCCTGAAGGAAGAGACATCGAACCTACAGTTCAACTGGAAACCAATCCGCAGAATGTAGTCAGCGAAAGTGATTTCGAACTGATCCGTGACGGTGATGAATACAGTCTGGAAGTAAATATCATCGACAAAGAGTTTGTGGGCCGCGTTCAGATACGGGTACTCATCGACGACGGACTGCCAGCGTCTAACAGCAGAACAGGCAAGACGAAAACAGTATATGAATTGGTCTACTATATAACGCTGGAACCAAGAGTACTGCCGCTGGACATTCCGACTTTGCTAACGCCTAACGGAGACGGTTTCAACGACACATGGAATATTCTCTACCTGTCGCTGTACAACAGCAACACTGTTCAGGTATTCGACCAGTTCGGCAACCGGGTTTTCTACAAAGAAAACTACTCCCGACAGGATGAATGGGACGGCACTTACAACGGTAAGGTCCTTCCGACCGGCCCTTACACCTTCAAAATTGAAGTCGACGGTACCAAATATAAAGGAGTCTTGAATATTATTAGATAAAAAAAATTATGAAAAGAATTGGTGGATTTGTCTTCGCTATAGCTTTGCTTCTCTATTTCTCAATAGAGAGCAAAGCACAGCAAAAAGAGTACTACTTCAGTCAATACCAGTTAAGTCCGCAACTTATCAATCCTGCTTTTACTGGAATAAACCAGTCCTGGAATGCCTTGGTAGGCTTTCGAACGGTTAACGCTGAAGTGGAGGGAAAGCCGAAAAACTACTTTTTCGGGTTTAACGGAAATTTTATGCAGCAAGCAACTTCCAACGAGGAAGGGGCTGAGGAAAGCGCCAAAAGCATGCCGTCCCACGGCATCGGCGGGTTTGTATACAACCGGGAAGCCAGCGGTTTTGACCATGTTGTTTGGGGCGCATCGTACAGCTATTACCGGCCAATATCCTCTAGTTTCGCACTCTCCGGCGGTGTGGGCTTCTATGCTGACTACCAGCATCTGGACATGGACCAGTTTTATGCACGCGATCCGAATGACCCAAGGTACCTGGATTTGCTGAGGAAAAACGGAAAATCCACTACTTACAATATCACAGGAGGAGTGGGAATCTATGGCCACAATTACTTCCTGGGATACATGTACAACCAGGATTTAGGCGAATCCATAACAGGCAGCCAGCCAATTGACGTATTCATCAGCTTCCACGGCCACCAGGTCAGTGCAGGATACAAACTGGAAATAAATCCTCTATGGTCAGTTCTGTCCAGTGCCCACTATCGCCTCCTTACAGACGATGACGATTCATTTATTGGGGCGCTGCGTTTTGCCTATCAGGATCTGTTCGACTTTGGCGCAGTGTACAAGTACGACGAAGCTATTGGATTCAATGTCAGTTTTCTCGTAAAAAAACATCTTCAACTGGCTTACTCATTTGATTTAGCCATATCGGGTGAACACAACATTAACAAAGGAAGCCATGAAGTAGTGCTGGGTTACCGTTTTTGGAGCGAGAAACGAAAGCTTAATTTTTGGTAGTCTGATGCTGATTCAAGAACCCCCGTTAAAGACAAAACCGTTAATCAATGATAAAAAATCTTCATCAATTTTGGTGAAGATTTTTTTTATTCCTCCAGCTGAGCTCTTTTGCCAGTCCCCAGCAACCTGCTTACTTCCCTGAATACATAAAACATCTCAGCAGCAATCTGTCTTGATCTTTCATCGTATTTTTCAGCTTCATGCCCAGTACCGTCAAATGCCTTCGGGTCTTCATACCGCAGCGGAATCCTTTGCCCGGCACCCAGAATAACCGGGCAATTCTCATCAGTATGGGCGCAAGTCATCACCGGAACAAAATCCTCGGTGCTTTTGAATACATCACTGTACAATTTAGAATACATTTCAAGAGCCTCCGCTTCCTCAGAGAATTTCACTAGATAATGCGGATTCATGTCTCCATTTGATGAAATCTGAAATCCCATTCGCTTGGCCGATTCCACTGCTCTTTCATTGAAAGCTGTAACTTCCACTCCTCCTGACCCGCATTGTAATTCGATGCCAAAATATTCTGAAGCGACTTTCGCCCACAACTGAGCAAACTGGCTTCTTCTAGAGTTGTGCGTACAAATAAAATTCAGCCGAATGGGTTCTTTTCTAGCCAGCTTTTCCAAAATACAGTCGGCCAAATCCTGCAGGCAGCTTATTCTTTCCTCCGGAATAACGGCTGCACCGGCTATTATTTTCTTAATTTCTGGATATAGGTTCATTTTTTAATATTACTGTCTTCTCAACCACAAGGCAAGCTTGCATTTTTTTAAATTCTCCCTGAAAAAAAATTTTATCAACACTCAGAGCCATAGAAACGAGTCAACTTTTCATTTGCTCAAATCACATCTCAACAATTTGAACAAGAATTTTTGAACTGGTTAAAAAACTGATCAAAAAGCTCTTGTACGTTCCTCCACCTTTCGGGATTAATACAATAACATATCGAAACGCCTTCGATTGTTCCTCGAATAATCCCCACTGCTTTCAGCTCCCTTAAGTGCTGACTTACTGTTGCCTGAGCCAGACCCAACTCCTTCACTAAATCACTGTTAATGCATTCACTCGCGTTTAGAAGATGTGAAATAATCGCTATTCTCGCTGGATGTGCCAAAGCCTTAGCCAAAGCTGCCAATTCATTCTGTTCCTCTGTAAATAATTCTCTTTTAGTAATTCCCATAGATCTAAACCGAAATGTTCAAAGCGCAGTAATTTTTTCTCAATCAATTTTCTGAAACAGCTTTAATTCATAACAAGGAACATCGGTGCCCTCTGCATTATCCAACCCGAAATTCTAGCTTACAAGTTAGCCTGCAGCCAATAATTGGAAAATAGCTTACAGCTAAAATAAACAAAATTTGAGATTACCAAAAAGCCAAACGCCTGAAATACAAAAACAACATACCATTGCAAAACTGGCAATCAAGAAATGAAGAAAAATACAGATTAAAAATACAGATATCCCGCTCAGCTTCGGACAGAGGACATGCCGCCGTCAACATGGATTATCTGACCTGTAATCCAGTTTGATTTTTCCGATAGCAGAAACTCAGCCATCTGGGCGATATCATCTGCCTCGCCGACCCTCCTGAGCGGATGCCTTTTGCCGTGTGCCTGCTTCTTTTCATCGTTGCCCAGCAACACCGAAGCAAGCGGCGTATCGGTTAGAGAAGGCGCAATGCAGTTCACACGGATATTGGGCGCAAGCTCAGCGGCCAGAGCACGCGTTAACCCTTCGACAGCTCCTTTGGAACTCGCCACAAGAGAGTGGTAAGGGAAACCACACTGAACAGCGACAGTTGAAAACAATACAATTGACGCGTTTTTGCTTTTTTGCAAACGGTCGAGTGCCTTCGAAATAATGCGAACCGCTCCCAGAACCTGCAGTTCATAATCCTGGATATATTCATCCGCTGAGATTCGAGAGAACGGCTTTAAGCTAATGCTGCCCGGACAGTACACAAGACCGTCGAGCACCTCAGGCAAAAAATTAAGATCGAAGGTATCGTTTCTTGCGTCCAAAGAAAAATATTGCAGATTATCCGAGTCTTTTTCCTCGTGCCGTAAATAAGTACCGTATACTTGATTGCCGGCCGATGCAAGCTGACGCGCAAGCTGTTTGCCTATTCCGGACGATGCTCCAATTATCAGATAATTTCTCATGGAATTTTTAATTTTCTTTCTGAAAAAAAATCAAAAACAATTCCATGACAGCTCAAAGAATGCCAAGTCTAACCCGCTGTATACATCAGGTTATTGCATTTCTTCGGTGACTGGAGGACCCGCTACCACTTCCACCATCGAAGACGGATCCAGATATTTCAACGCCAGATCCCGCAGTTCTTTTGGAGTGATATGCTGAATCTTGTCAATGTACTTGTCAAAATATTCATAACCCAAACCGTACAAATAAACGGACTTGAACTTTTCGGCAAGAGCAAACGGATTGCTGATGCTTGAAAGAAACTGTCCGAGAATATACCGCCTTGCCCGCTCCAGTTCCTCCGCCGGTACTTCAACTGAGCGAAGGCACTCAATTTCCTCACGAATAGCCTCCAGCGCCTCTTTTGTGTTTTCACTTTTCACTTCGGCGGCTACCATCCAGTATCCTTGCTGTATCATGGGAACCAGCGCAGCATGAATCCCGTAAGTCAATCCTTTCTCTTCCCGAATTCTTTTCATCAGCCGGGAGCCAAAAAATCCTCCCAGCAAACCACTAAGGATCGAAAATCCGAAAAAATCAGGATGGTCCTTGGTAAACATCTTCTTGCCCAGCCTGACTGCACTTTGCATAGCGCCGTCTTTTTCCGCATAGTAAGATTTTGGCTCAATATCTCCCGACAGATTTAGCTCTCTAAAACTTCGAATTTGGAAAGATTTGTTTTTTTCAAAAACATCCCCGATAACCCGCAAGTCAGATTCTGAAAAATTACCGCTAACCAAAAGCTGGTAATTGTCTTTCAACTGTTCATCATGATAGGCAATACAATCTTCCCGGCATATTTCCTCAATATGCTCCGGCTTTTCGATGCGCCCGTACGGCTCGCCGGGGAACAATATGTTTTTGAACATCGAAGAAGCCATATACGCCGGACGCTCCTGGTTAATTATGAGCGACTGCAAAGCCTGAGCTTTAAGAATCTCCAGCTCCTCATCCGGAAAAGACGCTTCCTGAACGAGTTCCCTCAGCAAAGGAGCCAGCACCGGAAGCTGCTTGGTCAGACAATACAGAGACACAGACGAATACTCACCCCCAACCGAAACATCAACTTGGGCTCCGTAAAAATCTATGAGATTGGAAATGTCGTTAGCCGATTTTGTGCGCGTCCCTTCGGCCAGCATATGGAATGTGAAAAAAGCTGCCTGAGGCTTCGCTTCATAATTGCTTCCGGAGTTGACAATAAGCTCAACCTTTATCACTTCTTGAGTCCCCGCCCTGACATAATGCACAGGCACGTTGTTGTTCAGGAATATCGTCTGGGCTTTTTCAAAATCAAAATTATCGATGGAAGCCGCTTTGGGAGCCGCGGATCGGTCTAGCATACGCCACAATTCAGTGTAAATGTGAATAGATATTGACTGTAGAAATCTCAAACAAATTTTACTAAGCAAAAACAGAATTATGCACTTCGTACCAGTGTTTTTTCCTTAGTGATTTTTTGTCAGCAATAAAACTTAGATGAGTGCCTGGTAATTTTAAACAGTTCCTTGCAATACAGTCCAAACTTTTTGAAAACCCAAATATTCAAAAAAGGAACGTACTTTCAAGCACGTTCCTCCATTTTATACTCAATATCTTAAATTTTTCTGTATTACTCCACGATAGATTCAGTCTCAGCTTCTTGCCCAAAATTGAACAGCAGTGTAAAACGAAGTGTTTCTCCCAGCGGGTGATTCTGTTTCAGTGAATACAGGTAGGCAAAGTCTAGACCCAAACGCTGATAACGGGCACCGATGCCAAGAGTAACATACTTGCGGCCTCCCTTGTCATCATTTTCATAAAAGAATCCTGTACGGGCGGCGAAATACTCCTGGTACCAGTACTCTGCTCCTGCACTGAGCGTAATTTCCTTTAGCTCTTCAGAAAACGGTGCATCGCCAAAGGATGAGAACATGCCTCCCAAAGCGGACTTGTCAGAAACTCTTCGAACAGTTTGATTATTCTCTTCAACTACTTCAGGAGTAGGCACCAGCAGTTTGTTTAAATCAAGCGCAAGAGTAATGCTGTTGTAATGGTCTAGCTGCATCTTGTAAGCAGTACCCAGTTTTAGGTTGGTAGGCAAAAAGTTCTTCTGCCCTTCATCCACATATGAAATTTTTCCCCCAATATTGGAAATAGCCACTCCCCAGGAGAATTTGTTTTCCAACCCGTTTCTGAAAATCGGTTTGGTATAATAAAGGCCAATATCGGTAGAAGCCGTGCTTCCCGGAGAAACATCTTCAAGTCCGTCTCCCAAGTCTGAATAAATATAACGAAGCGTAACCCCCAACGAAAGCCTGTCACTCATTTTTCTAGAATAGGATGCTCCAAGGGCAAACTCTGTAGGATTTCCTTCTCCAGTTGGATTGTTGTTTACATCCCTGAATTCAATTCGGCCCACTTCAAAATAACGGAAAAAATAGCCTACGGCCTGCTCTTCGCCGATTTTACTATAGCCCGAAAGATATGCCACATAAGAATCGTTGATGAGTTTCCCCAGCCACGGCGTATAAGAAATAGAAAGGCCGTTCTTCGGTTTGTTGAATGCCAGCTGTCCTACGTTGTAAAAAGTCGAATTCGGTGTCGGATCTGTAGCAACGCCTACATCTCCCATTCCCGCATGCCGTGCGTCCGGAGTAATAGTTAAAAAGGGAACTGCTGTAGAAATCGGATTCTTCTCTAAATCTTGCCCAGAGAGTTGGGCAAAGGCCGTATTCATATTAAAAAAAACACACGCGGCCAGCCCTGCCATTAGTTTAAATCTATTCATCCTATAAAAGTAAGTGTCTATGGTTGAGTGATTAAAAGATCACTAAAAATACGATCTATTTCTATTTTTTCACTACGATTCTTCCAAAATATTTCTTTTGAAATGAATCAGAAGCGGATTTCACAAGCAATTGATACACATAAACACCGGAAGGAAACCCTCCCTGCACCTGTTTTCGCAGATCAATGTCAATTTCGTCAATGCGCTTTCGGCTTTCGGCAAACTCCCAGTCCTTCTCATATAGAAGCCCGCCCTGTATGGAAAGCACCTTTAGATTCACCTCCAAATCGTCCCCCTCACGGTTGTGCTCAAAGGTAAGATTGGCTTCGGATTTAACCGGATTGGGATATACCGACACCTCTTCAATATCGAGTTCAGGCAAATCAGTCACCTGCACATTGAAAATCTTCTCATTCATGTTATTGTGCAAATCCCAAGCTTGAATTTTCAGCTGATGACTGCCAAGCGTGAGGCTCGTTCTGAAACGGACTTCCCCTCCTTCACCGTTATTGAAAAAATCCTCATTCAAAAAAACAGTCTCCGAATCATCGATTATTAACTTCAGACTATGCGACTCATCTGATTCGCTAATATTTATACCGCTTTCATCCTGCAAACTCAGCCGCCAATCTGCTATGGGCTGTATGTGCATGCCTTTCTGATACGGTGTTCCTTCGGCATGTTTCAGCAACATTGCAGGAGGATCGCTGTCTTGTGCATCTGCGGAAACGCCGCCCAACCTCAGGCCTCCGAAACTTCCCGTCAGATATTTTCCCTGCAAAGTGTCTGTAGCCGAAAAGCGGATAAATGCGCTCTGCTCTTCCGTGCCAATATCCTTGGGTAGCGTAACTTCCTGGCTGAATACGCCATTTCGCACACTTACAATTCCCCGATAGAACACATTCTCTCTGTGATACGGATACGGACTGCTCTTGTATCCCTTTGTATAACGCGTAACCGGTTCGCCCACAAGCTCCATAACCATTCCTCCGTTAAATCCTGCAAGAGGAGCGCCCGCCTCATCAACCAGCTTGCCTTGAAACGCAACCGGCTCCAATGCCTGCAGGACAGGAAGCTGCTCTTCAGCCGCGGTTTCGTTGACGCGAGTAAGCCGCACAGTACCTCTGCTTTTGGAAATCGCCATCGATGGATCGCCAAGCAATATAAAATTTCGGTTGCCAACTCCGCTCAGCGCATTGTTTTTTGTCTGAACAAACACTTCGCCCAGCGTCTTTCCCTGTCGGCGGCCTTCAAACATCGCTTCGTACAAAGCCACGTTCAAACGCTCGTTGCTGGTATTGTACACCGGCCTCGAAGTAGTCACCAAAGCAACTCCACCCGCTTTTCTGCGGAACAAAATACGCTCCGCCCCGCTGCTCTGAAAAGGATCGTCGTGACGCCCGAACTGACAGGTCGCCGTAACAAAAATTGGATAACGATTTTTGTTCAGCCACGTATCAATGGACTCATGGGTTACAATGCCCTCATGGGCCAACTGGTCTTCACGGCCGTGCCCGATGTAGTTGACCATAAACGCTCCCTTTTCCACAGCTTTTCTAATCATGCTGACGGCCTCAGGCGACGTTCCGTCTCCGTTGTCCTCAATCTGCGGCACTGCATCCAAATAAATTTTATTCACTTTAAAGGAAGGGTCACCGGCAAGCATACGTTCGCTCAAAAGCTCCCCGGAACGCGTGTGGCTGTTATTATCCCCATCATCAGCAATCAGCACCACATTCTGATTCCAAGAACCCAGCGCCTGGTCACTCTCATAAGCTTTCAGCTTTTCCAAAAAATATTTTACCTGCCTTGAGTCAGTAGCCGGAAGCCTGCCCACAGCTATTTCCAAGGTTTCGTTGTGGCTGCCGGTTTCATGCCACTCCCCTTCTGAATCTTCCAGAAGCCCAAAATAATCATCTGAAACATAGCTGAAAACCGGATCCAGTGAGTTGTATGATTCATACGAAGGAACGAATGGCGCGACAGCAACATTCGGATTTTTGGTCAATCCCCTGTAATCAAAACTGCTGCGGCCAATCAAAAACAAGTACTTCAGGCGTTGCCCTCCCTGTTTATAAAGATAGCGCATATAATCGCGAACAGCGCTTACATCCATGCGGCCGCCGGAAAACTCATTGTACACCTGTTCAATGTCCGCGGCTTTGATATTCAAGCCGGATAAACCCCGCCTATAGCTCACGAAATCTAGCGCTTCGTTTTTGAAATCGGAATGATAAATCACAACCATCTGGGGACTGAGATCGCCCTTTAGGTTCTGGTTCGCAACCGGTGAAACGTAATCGGGACTCGGAAGCTCCTCGGGCGTAAAAAGAAAATATGATTTCCAGCTTTCTGAAGTAGTAATAAAAGCCTGCCTCCCTTCATAGGTTCCCATGCCCATTTTCCGGACAGCATGCAAATCCGTCACATCCCACACCTGCGCCGAAGAATTTGAGTTCCGCACTTTCGCCAGCGCCGGCCCGCCCAGCACAAACTCGAAAGCCTTTTCTTCCAGCGCCAGTTCTCTTCGGTAATTGACCGCAGCAAAATCCAGATTGATTGTTCCTGAGCCCTTCCACTCCAATCGCAGCTGTTCGCCGCCTGAATAGGGAGCCGAAAAAAATCGATCATCCTCAATTCCCTGAACGCAGTACTGACAAACCGTATGTCCCCCGATATCATGTACGCCTACCTGGCTTCCGTTTGCAGTAAGCTGAATCTGAGCAGCATTTGCACTCCTTTTCAACAGAGCAGAATGTATCTTAAGCTCTTCGCCCGCCGCTGCCTGCGGCAAATTAAAACCTAATGTAAAAAATCCCCCGGCGAACTGCTCTCCGTACCATTTCCGTCCCGAATTTGTAACGGGCTTCAGTATCTCGCTCTCATGATGAAGAACAGCCGTGCCGGTTTCGGTAACCGGAGGAACCTCCTGAGGGAGCTCAAAAGACACTTCAACCACCCGCTTTCCAGTCGTTCCGCTTTCTTTCAGATGCAGATAAAAAAAGCTTTCCTGCGAATAAAGATTCGTTTCCATTTCATAAAAACCCGTCTGACGCTCAACAAGCTTGTCAGCGGCAACACCCCAGAAAAGCAAATAATCATTCGCATCAAAACGTCCGTCGCCGCCGTCTGCCACCTGAATAGCGCATTCCCGCAAACCAAAGCTTCGCTCCGCCGCATTTGCCTGCGGAAGCATTCCCTCTTCCGAAGCATATACTGCCAAACGATTGGAAGCGACTCCCGTCCAGTCTATCCCGCGGTCTCTAAGCCATTTTCCTGTGATGCGATAAACAGAGCGCTCCTGAACCTGCAGCTTGTGCCATTCGCCGGAAGACAGAACAGAAGACTGCCCATTCGACAGAATACTTGAAAATAAAAACAGCGTTAAAAAAACTAAAAAGCTAAAAAACGAAGAACACGGAAATCCTTGACGCATAGGAAAACAGATTTTTATACAAAACTGTGCTTTGCGAGCGCAAATCATACAGTTTAAAAAACTGCCTCATGAGAACCCAATCCAGTCCACTTTATCTTTTTGCGCTCAATAAATTAATGATAATACTTTTTATATGTTTAACCAAACAAACCAATCGTCACTTATTCAGCCAAACATATGCAATTGGACTAGCTTCTGTTCGACAGCCACGAGACCAGCACATAAACCAATATGACAAACGGAACTGCCGCAATTTGAAAAAACGCCAACATACCCAAAGAGAACAGCATAAACATATATTTCAGCTTGTTGTCCTTCCATGCATATGTTTTGAATTTCATAGCCATCATTGGCACCTCGGCCACCAAAAGCAGCGACATCACTACAACGATTGCCAGCAGCACCCAATAGTTCTGCAAATAAACGCCCATCCCTAAGGTATTCTGAGCGACCAGATACGGAAGCGATCCGACAAAAAGCGCATTGCCCGGCGTCGGCATTCCGATGAAGCCCATAGCCTGGCGCGTGTCTACATTAAACTTTGCCAAACGCAGCGCGGAAAGAGCCGCCATAAAGAACGCCAAATATGGCAGCCAAGCACTTTCTGTTGCTTGCGCCATCAAGTTGAAAATGATTACAGAAGGAAGCACTCCGAAGGTAACCATATCCGCCAGCGAGTCCAGTTCTTTACCGATCGGTGAACTGGATTTGGTCAGCCGCGCTGCAAAGCCGTCGAAAAAATCAAAGATTCCTCCCAGCACAATCATATAAGTTCCCATCATTACCGAACCCTGCAGCACTTGCACCACGCCAATACACCCGCACACCAAATTTCCGCAGGTCAGGGCATTAGGCAAACTTTTCAATACTCTCATTTCTTTTATTTTTTCTACTCTGAAAAATTTCACTTGCACTTTTACATCTTCACCGACTTTTTCAAAAAAGCACTCAGCTGCTTTTGAAAAATCCCGCTAAACAAGTCAGTGAAACATTTCAACCTTAACAATTGCCAGTGCTTTTTTTCCGGTTGACAAGCTTAGTTCAGCCGGCAAAACGGATTCGTGCGCTTCTCTTCGCCGACAGTCGTAGTTTCGCCGTGCCCCGAATAAACCGTTGTATCGTCCGGAAGCGCAAACAGCTTGGTCCGGATGCTGCTGATAAGCGTATCGTAATCGCCCAAAGGCAAATCAGTCCGCCCGATGCTCTGCCGGAAAAGAGCGTCCCCGACCAAACAGGCTTTCTGTTTCTCACAGTAAAATGCCACATTGCCCGGTGCATGTCCCGGAACCCAAATCACTTTCCATTCCGAATTTCCAATGGAAATCATCTGCCCTTCCTCAATAAAATAATCTGCTTCAGCATGCTGGTACAAGGGAAAGCCATAGTGCTGCGCCGTAACCGGATTCGATTCCAGAATCGGCAAATCAGCACGGTGAATGCCCAGCGGCAAGCCAAAAGTCTCCTTTGCCCAGGCATTGCCCAAAACATGATCAATGTGGCAATGCGTGTTCAGCAAATGCTTAAGCTCAATATTCTCTGCCTTAATAAAGCGATGCAACTCCTGCTGTTCCGTTTGGTCATTGCAACCCGGATCAACCAATGCCCCTTCTTTGGTTTCGGTATCGTAAACCAAATATGTATTCTCCATAAAGGGATTAAAAGTAAAGGCTTTTATCTGTATCATTGATGTTTTTTTTATTTCAAAAATTTATAACACACTCACACAAAAGTAAAAATTTTATTCAGGAATTCATTTTCATTTTTTTGCTTTCCCTTCGAAGCGCTTTACTTTTAAAATCAAACTAAAAACAAGGACTCAACAACAAAACATGACCACAGATTATATTCTCGTAGGACACGGACTTGCCGGAGCCGTGCTTGCCCATCAACTGCTCGACTGCAAGCAAAGTCTGGTTGTCTACAACTTAGACAATCCCCGCAGTTCATCCCGCGTGGCAGGAGGTATTTTCAACCCAATTACCGGACGGAAAATGGTAAAAACCTGGAAGGCCGATGAACTGTTTCCCTTCCTGTTTCATTTTTACAAAAAACTGGAAAAAAAACTGGGAGCCTCATTCTTCCACCCCTTACCCATCTGCCGGCCCTTCCTCTCTCCTGAGGAACACAACAACTGGACAGTGAAAGGCACAGAACCTGAGTATGCTCCTTATGTTGAAAAAGTGGCCAGCGCAGCGGAATCCGACACGTGCCTTAGGCATCATTTTGGGAGCTTAATTCTTAGACAGACCGGATACGTAGATTTAAGCACAATACTGGAATCCAGCAAATTATACCTGAAAAAGCTGAATGCTTACAAAGAAGAAGCTTTCGACGAATCATTGCTTCAATTTGAAAAAAACGGGATTTCTTACCAGGGCATAAAGGCGAAAAAAATAATCTTTTGCAACGGAGAAGCTTTAAGAAAAAGCAAATACTTTGGCCGGCTCCCGTTTCGTTTAGTTAAAGGAGAGGTGCTGGACATTCAGTCTGACAAATTGCCTAAAAACAAAATCCTGAATCGCGGAGCTTTTGTACTTCCCTGCAAAGACCATTTCAGGGCCGGGGCAACTTACGACTGGCAAAACCTTAGCTTGGAAACAACAGAGAAAGCTTGCGGACAGCTTTGCAAAAAGCTGGACACGCTCCTGTCCGTTTCTTATGAAGTAATCGGACAGCAAGCGGGTATTCGCCCCGCCACTTTCGACCGGCGCCCTTTTGTTGGAGTCCATCCTGAATATCCGGATTTGGCTGTGTTTAACGGATTAGGCACTAAGGGCGTGTCACTCGCCCCATACTTCGGCGATCAATTGGTGAGATTTTTAGTAAAAAAATCGGAAAAAATTGATCCGGAAGTGGATATGAAACGTGTTTTTTAGTTATATTTTAATATAATTTCATTTCCTTCAGTATGACGCAACGATTTTGCCTTTGCTTTTTCCTGTTGCTGTGTGCCGGTGCGGAACTGTCATTCGCTCAGCGCATCGAAAACCAGTTCGGACAAAACCGCCAGCAATTCAACTCCAAAGACTGGCGCTTTTTCAGTTCAAGAAACTTCGATGTCTATTTCTACGGAAAAAACGATGGAATTGCACGAGAGGGGATTGAATACCTGGAGGGCCATTTCGAAAAACTGACCGATTTCATTGGTTATGCTCCCTACACCAAGATTCAGGTTTTCCTTTACAATTCTGAAGCGCAGAAACTGGAAAGCAATGTTGGGCTCAACAACAACATGTTCACCATCAACGGGCAAACCGAATTTGTTAAAAGCCATATCGAAGTAAGCTACCCGGGCTCCAAAGCCGAATTCAAAAAAGCACTTCTCTACAAAGTCAGCCAGTTGCTGGTGGAAGACATGATGTCAGGCGGCTCTTTAGTAGATTTGTTTCAAAGCACCTATCTGGTTCGAATTCCCGACTGGTTTATCCTGGGAGCGGCCCGATTCCTGGCTTTCCGTTGGGACCAGGACATGGATGATTATATCCGCGCCATAGTTGGCCGGAAAAAAAGAATAAACCTCAACAAATTCGAAGGTGAAGAAGCCGCCGTTATAGGTCAGTCTATCTGGAACTACATCAACCAGCGATACGGCAAGGCAACGGTGTCCAACATACTTAATCTCACCCGAATTATCCATGACGAAGACAAAGCGATAAGCAATTCACTGGGAATCAGCTACGACCAGCTCATGAATGACTGGAAAGACTACTACCTGACGCAGCGCGCCAACAGCCTAAAACATTACCGCTTGCCTTCGGACAAGGAAATCCTGGATACCAACGAAAAATCGGCGACTTTCAACAATGTGGTTTTCAGTCCCGGCGAACGATATCTGGCCTATTCTGAAAATTTCAACGGCAAAGTCTCCGTTAAAATCCTTGATCTGGAAACCAAAAAGAAAAAAACAATTCTTAAGCTTGGCAACAAACTGACTTCTCAGATCGCAGATCCTTCGCTTCCGCTGATCAGCTGGAAAAACGACTCACTGGTCGGAGTAATCAACGCCCAGTACGGCCGTTTTTATCTTTGGCTTTACGACCTAAAAACCAAAAGCAAGCTTAAGCGAAAAATTCCAAGACTCCAGGAAATCAACAGTTTCGACCTTCACAAAGGAAAAGCAAAGCTGGCTCTCCTCAGCGGCAGTGAAAACGGTGTTACCAACATCTATGCCCTTAGCTTAAGGCGCTTTACTGTAAGAAAACTCACCAATGACCCATACGACAACCTGAATCCCGTATTTCTTCCCAGCCAAAACAGCTTTGTTTTTTCATCGAACCGAACAAGCGACAGCCTGCGCGTAAGAACCGGCTTTCACCTTGACAAACAAGTGAATCAGAATTTCAATCTTTACCTGTTCAGTTTTGACTCCTCACGCAAGGTTGTCTATCGGCTTACCAATACTCTCGATAAAGATATTGCCCCTCAGGCTATCAATGAGCACAGCTTTCTGTACCTGGCCAACCAACAGGGCATCTTCAACATTTTCAGCTACGACCTTAACAACCGAAGCAGCATACAGGTAAGCAATTACCTCGTCGACATAAATAATTATTCTTTTGCACCTAAAAAAAGCCTGCTCGCCTACACCCTGCAGGGACCAAAGAGACAACATATTTATCTGAGCAAACTCGACCCTTCGCAAAACAACTTTACGCCGCCAACCACCCGAGTGCAATTAATAAACGCTAAGCGGGTAGCGCAGAAACTCAGAGAAAGGAGAAAGAAAATCCAGAGCGATTCCCTTCGTATGCTAAAGCAGAAGATGGACTCATTGAACGCCCTGGCTGCGCTTGAAGCAAAAAAAGACAGCCTGCAAGCCCTGCCTCCGGAAATCGGCATTAAAGAGTCTGAACATATTGCCATTGACTCACTGCTTTTCGAAACTCCCGGGTCAGAAAAAAAAGATGAACCCGTCGACACCGAAAACTACCAATTCAAACCGGAGTACCTGAAAGCCCAGAAAAAAAGAATGTCTTATCTTGTTGCTTACCGCAAGAAGCAGGAAAACTCTTCCATCCAGGGGCCTCTACCGTACAAACCCCTGTTCCGCGCAGACAACCTTGCCACTTCTTTCGTCATTGACCCGCTGTTCGACTTCGCCATCCGATTCGATTTTCAGATGAACGACCTGCTGGAGGACCACCGCTTTCTCGGTCAGCTCACCACTACCACCGATTTCCGAAACAACCTGATAGTAGGCGAATACCAATATTACAAGCACCTCATAGACTTCAAGGTCAAATACATCCGGCGTTTCCACAAAATTGATTTTGAACCTTCACGCGGGTTCGAAAACTTCAATAAGTACGTGCTGGATCAAATTATCCTGGGCGCCAGCCTGCCGCTTTCTCCTTTCGCGCGCGTGGAAGTAAATCCGTTTTATGCGGCTACAACTTTCCGAAACCTTGACTACACCAAGCCCCAGGATATAAACCGCATCCGAAATTATATAGGCAGTGAGTTCTCCCTCGTCTACGACAACAGCATAGCTAGCGCCTTCAACGCTTACAAAGGAGTGAAAGTTAAAGCTTCTATGGAGTATTTTTATTCAACCGACAAGGTATACGACAGCTTTGGCAAAATTTATCTGGACGCGCGAAAATACCTGCCCCTCATCAAAGACATCACCCTTGCCGGAAGGCTATTCTACGGTCGCTTCTTCGGGCCATCGCCAAAAAAATTCCTTCTGGGAGGTGTAGACAACTGGATTTTCAATGAATCAGTTCCCGAACAAGTGGAAGGACTGGATGAAGGCTTAGAAGACGAAGACTTGCTTTTTAAAGATTATGTCACAGGTCTCCGAGGCTTTGACTACAATACATTCAACGGTGAAAATGCCATTCTGGCAAGTGTGGAGCTCCGCATCCCGGTTTTTCGCATGCTGACCCACAAGCCTATTACATCCAACTTCATAAGAAACTTCCATATCGTCGGTTTTTTCGATACCGGCTCATCCTGGACAGGCAATCAGCTATGGCCCACCGAAAACAACATCAACTATCAGCTGAGAGACTCCAAGGGAAATTTTGACATCATTATTAAAAATTTCAATTCCCCGTTTTTAGCCAGTTTTGGCACCGGCATTCGCACCTCCATATTTGGGTACTATGTAAAAGCGGACTGGGCCTGGCCGGTAAAAACCTACAAAGTGGAAGATCCGCGTTTCTTCTTATCTTTGGGTTTTGACTTTTAGACCGAAAAAAATTGAGAGTCGCTTTTGTTGTACAAATTGAAGGCCGCGGGCACATGACCCAAGCGCTCCGCCTGGCCAATATTCTTTCACAAACAGATATTTCGATTGAATGCGTCGTAACGGGCAAAAACGAGCGAAAAGTCCCGGCTTATTTTCGGGAATCCTGGAACTGCCCGATCTATGCAATTGAGAGTCCGACATTTGTAAAAGATTCCGAAAACCGGGAAGTCAAGCTTTTCAGCTCTCTTTGTTTCCACGCTTTGCGTATTCCCCGCTACTTGCAAAGCTGCCGGCAGCTGCACAGCATTCTAAAACGTCACCGTATTGATGCTGTCGTAAACTTTCACGAATTCATTTCGGGTCTTTACCATTTTATTTACCGCCCTTCGCATCTTAGCTTTGCCGTCAGCCATTCCTATTTTTGCGAGCATCCCGGATTTCAGTTTCCCAAAAAAAACCGGATAAACCGCTGGCTTTTTCGCATGAATAATAAAATCATGAGTCAGGGGACAGACACCAAACTGGCGCTTTCTTTTTTTGAAACTGATGAAAAACTGTCCGGACATTCAATTGTCGCTCCTCCGCTGATTTTCCCCGATGAACCCAAAGAAAAAAATAATTTTCTGCTGGCCTATATCGTGAACGACGGCTACGCCAAAGAAATCATTACAGCTCACCAAAAGATTCCCGAACAAACCGTACACTGCTTTTGGGACAGAAAAGACTGCGATGAAATCATTTCTCCCCGGCCCAACTTATTTTTTCATCCGCTGAACAGAAAGAAATTTCTGGAATATCTGCGAACTTGCAAAGGGTACATTACTTCGGCCGGATTTGAATCGGTCTGCGAGGCGCTGTATCTGAACAAGCCCGTAGGGGTTGTTCCCACGGCCGGACAATACGAGCAGCTTTGCAACGCCGCGGAAGTTGAAAAACTGGGAATAGGGCTTCACCTGAATTCATTTGACCTATCGGGTTTTCTGGCCTTCATCGAAAAATCATCCGCCCGAAACAATGAATTCCAAAAATGGGTAAAAAAAGCTGAGTCTTTTTATCAGATTTTTTTTACTCAAAAAAAACAGAAGCAACTTTATTCCCTAGCAAAAAGCACACATGTGTAATCATTCACTTTTTGTCTGACCAAAAACTCAATCAACAACCATTTTCAGGACAAAGTCCTCAACAACAATAACAACACATGGCAATAATCAGCAAGAAAAAACCTTCCTTCCCCATACAACAAGAACTGAAAGACTATCTGATCCGATACAACCGGGGAGTGAGCCTGCCTCTGAGCTACGAAGACCTGCTCAACTATGAAAACGCCATCGCTTACTACGACAAAAACGGCGAGGACACTTTGTGGGAGTCTGTATTCTTCAACCATCTGGATATACAGCACATCTATGACGGACTTAAGTACATCTATGCCCAGCTGCATGCCGGCGGCGACCTGAAAGTGATCGACCACCTGTACATTGACCGGATTGACCTCTGCGTCTACGGAAACACCAAGCCGTTCCGGATACGCGTTGTCAACAAAATCAACGACTTGTTCAACTATTTTTATGTAAAAAAAGTGGACGCATCACGCGTTTACGGGCTGGAACTTGAACACCTGCTTTCTCCCAATTCCATCAATTTTCTGATTGATGAAACAACCCTGGTGGAAGAGCACATCCACGGCATTCCGGGAGATCAGTTCATGAAAAACCAGATCCATGCGGAAGACCTAAACGAAATAAGACTTGCCAAAGAGTTCGTGAAATTCAACGAGCGATGTTTCGTCCGCTTGCTCGGCGACATGCATTCATCGAACTTTGTGGTGGAGGTAATTCCGGATTTCGACGAAATGCATTACCGAATCCGCGCCATCGATTTCGACCAGCAGTCTTATGAGGGCAGGCGTGTGATTTACATGCCTCAGTTTTTCAAACAAAACAACCCGATTATTCAACTGGGACTCAAACACATGGAACCCAAGCTGGAGCTTCAGTACCAGAAAGAAGAACGCGCCCGGATAGCCAGACGAGTAAAAACATCGCACATCCGCTTGAAAAAACTCGTCAAATGCATGCGAAACGACCGGATATCCACAGAAGAGAATTTTAAAAACTTACGTGAGGAATTAGCCGAATACTACAAAGATCCCGTATTTTTGGGATGCCGGAATATGGGGGAGATACTTGAAGAAAGCCTGCGTCAGCTGGTTAAACAACCAACTCGCCCGCGGTAAAACGGCTCAAAATTGCAACACAAAAAAAAACTGAGCACATGTTTACAGGAATTATTGAGGAACTGGGAGCAGTAAAAAAAATCACCAAAGAAGGGACAAACACTGTTTTTGAAGTGGAATCCTCTTTAGCACCCGAGCTGAAAGTAGACCAAAGCCTGGCCCACAACGGCGTATGCCTTACGATCACCAAAGTGGAAGGAAACAGCCACTGGGTGACCGCTGTAGAGGAAACACTCAAGAAAACCAACCTTGGAGCTCTCGCTGAGGGAAAAAAGGTAAATCTGGAGCGCGCCATGCCGGCCAACGGACGGTTCGACGGACACGTAGTGCAGGGACACGTAGACCAAACCGGCAAATGCACCGGTGTACAAACGCTTGAAGGCAGCTGGCTGTTCGATTTCGAATTCGACCCGAATGCAGCGGGCAACGTGTTGGTGGAAAAAGGATCAATTACTATTGACGGCACCAGCCTTACCGTGTTCAACTGCACCGAAAACAGCTTTCGCGTAACCATCATCCCTTACACTTTCGAAAACACGGTATTCCATGAGCTGAAAACGGGCGACACAGTGAACCTGGAATTTGACATCATCGGGAAATACGTGCAGCGGCTGTTCGGCAAAGGCTACCAGGACTATCTGTCCCAACAAAAAAACTAAAGTCAAGCCCATCGAAAACCTAAAGTCCGCTTCATCAGAGGCGGACAGGGTTTTCAAAAAATCATTCCCCAGCTTCTCCCTCATTTTTTCCGTCTTGGTCTGATATTTCTGGAAATAAAACCATGTCGGATCTCCGAAATCCATTCAACACCAAGCAAATAAGAGGCATGCTAGTATTCGGTTTGCTCATGCTTGCCTACGCGTGCCTCCTCTACTGGCGACCTATTCACCTGCTCAAGAAGGATCCCGTAATTGCCGAAACTGATCGTAAGCTGGACAGTCTTGTCGCTGTGTTAAAAACCAGAAAAGAGAACCGGAAAAAATCATGGGCCAAAAAAGCGCCGGCAGAGCTATGGACAGCTGACGCACTAAAAGCTTTCGACCCAAACAAAGACGAACTTGAAACACTCATTGCCAAGGGACTCAATAAAAAATTCGCCCAGCGAATCATCAATTTCCGGGAAAAAGCACGCCCCTTCCGCGAGAAAAAAGATTTCCGAAAACTTTACGGCTTAACCGACTCGAGCTTCCTGCTAATTGCGCCCTATCTGCTTCTTCCAGAAAAAGCCGCTAAAAACATCCCAAAAAAAAGATCCCGCTCAATCGCTCGTCACAAAACCTTCCCCAAAAAACCTGTCTTCAAAGAAGCTTTTGCCATAAACAAAGCCGACTCGCTGCTGCTAGTAAGCCTGAAAGGAATCGGAGGCTACTCAGCGCTGCGCATTCTGCGCTACCGCAAGCAGCTCGGCGGTTTTGTGGATACTGCCCAATACAATGAAATCCCCAAGCTTGCCAAAGAGGCTGTTCAGTCCCTGAAAAAGCACACTTTTGTAACTCAGAACTTTATTCCCCGAAAAATATTGGTCAACCAGGCGACATTCAAAGAGTTTCTGCGCCACCCATACATTGATTATACAACAACACGGAAAATTTTTAAACTGAAAAAAAGAGCCGGAAGACTCGACTCCTACCGAATGATGAAAAAATACATACCCTCATTAAACCCGCGCTTGAAACAATACTTTGACACCCTTCAAGCAGATTCCCATTTCAGTCCGAGCAAGAGAAAAAACGCACCGGAGCAATAATTTCCGCCTCCAAAGTCAGCCCGAAATGAAAACTCAAGGCACGCCTGCAAGCTATTCAAAATTTTCTCGTAAATCCTCCTTATTCGAAGGCTGCACTCCGAAGATATCCACATTTTTTGTGGATATCCACACCCATTTGTGGACAACCTCTTCCTACTATTAAGCACATTGTCAGAAACTAGCGCCTTTCAGCCTTCAGTTTTCCACATATCCACAAGCGTATGTGGAAAACCAACAACTACCCACAAAGACACAAGGTGTTCAGCTGCTAATATATATCAGAAAAAAAGGTACTAGGAAGAACGTAAGAATGATATACAAAAAGCCATAGAGACGGTTTGCCATAGTCAGCCGGCCAAAAAGATACGATAGCCTCTCCGGCACCGCTCGAATACTCCGGAAAGGCAGCAAAAGAACCGCGCCGAACGCGTTAAATAAAAAATGAACAAAGGCAATGGACAAGGCCGCCTCTGAATGCGAATATGCAGCAATAAAAGCGGTAATAGTCGTACCGACGTTTGAACCCATCACAAATGGAAACACCTGCCTCAGACTGACTTTTCCCGTAGCCACCAAAGGAACGGCAAGCGAAGTGGTGATGGAACTTGACTGCACGATACTTGTAAGAAGAAGTCCGGACGAAAAACTCCCGCGCGTCGAATTAAAAAAAATGTTTTTAACAATATGCTTCGGGCGCGCAATCAGCTGCTCGTATATTATCTTCGACAAAAGCTTTACAGAAGCAAACAAAAAAACAAAACTGAGAACAACCATGAGCCAGTCGTAGCCTCCGAGTGCCTTCCAGAGCCAGTCGAACCAAGCCGCCGAATACATATTTGCCATAGGCAACAAATAATCCAGCCATTCCGAATAAGCCAAAGTGCCTTTTGTAAGCCACCGCGCCGACGAAGAAAGAAAATGATATTTCAGCTCCAGCGGGAACAAAGCCGCAACGGTAATAATATTGAAAAAATCGTGAAGCATGGCAGCCGAAATTGCTCTTCGAAAAGTTTTCTTCTTGGAAATATATCCAAATGCGACAATAGTGCTGGTGAGTGTGGTGCCTATATTGGCGCCCATCACTATCGGAATAGCATCCTCCATGCTTATTGTATTGGCGGCCACCAAGGCAATGACCATCGCGGTGCTGGTGGAGCTGCTCTGGATCAGCGCGGTTATCAGCAGTCCCACGAAAAGCCCCACAAAGGGATTGGAAGCAATTGTGAGAATTTCCCTTGCCGTATCGTGTCCCAAATGCTCAAAAGCCTGAGTCATCATGTCTACAGACAAAAGAAAAAACGCCATGATCAACAGACTGAAGCCCAGACTGCCCGCCAGGCTTTTGCCTCTTTGCACCAGTTTTGCCGAATCAAGCGTGTCCAAATTCTTCATAAAAGCTTCCTTGTCAACCTTCAACAGCAAAATTACGCTTCTTTACATTGACGAGCGTCATTTTTATTATGAAACAATTGTTAAGAATTTGCACACCGGTTTACAATCAAACACTTGCTTTGTTGAGAAAAATCAGCGGCCGCGCGGCCGTGGTTGAAAAATTCGTAAAAAAAGCAGGTTGAAAAAAATCACCGAACCAATAACTGAAGAAAACAAATGCAGAGTTGGACCCTTTCAATGAACCAGTGCAGTATTAACAATAACTTAACACAAAATACAGGGAACAATGATAGCTTTATGCTTTGTTTGCAAGCAACAAATGAACATTTTACACAGGCTTAATTGCTTTATATTTTTGAAGAATAACAAAGACATTAATGGAATTTGGAGTAGTTGACATCCTGACTATGGTCGGGGCGCTGGGCTTTTTCATTTACGGAATGAAAGTCATGAGCGAAGGTATTCAGAGTGTGGCGGGAGACCGCATGCGAAACATTCTGGGAGTGATGACTTCCAACCGTTTTTCGGGTTTGCTTAGCGGTATACTGATCACCGCGCTGGTTCAGTCCTCATCGGCTACCACAGTGATGGTTGTAAGCTTCGTGAACGCCGGCTTGCTCAATCTGGGGCAGTCAATCGGCATAATCATGGGTGCCAACATCGGAACGACAGTTACCAGCTGGCTCATCTCGCTGCTGGGACTGGGCAAGTTCAAAATCTCATCCGTTGCCTTGCCGATCATTGCCATCGGCTTTCCGTTGATGTTTTCCAAGAATCCCAAGCACAAGAACTGGGCGGAGGTAATCATCGGTTTTGCCCTGCTGTTCATCGGGCTGACGTACCTGAAAGACGCCATGCCTGACCTGCAGAAATCGCCTGAGGCCCTGGCATTCATCAAAGACATCAACAACCTGGGATTTTTAGCAGTGCCGGTTTCAGTGCTTATCGGTACGCTGCTAACCATCGTAGTACAGTCTTCAAGCGCGGCAATGGCTATTACGCTGATTATGGTTGACCACGGATGGATTCCGCTTGACATGGCCTGTGCCATTGTACTGGGAGAAAACATCGGAACTACGATCACCGCCAACTTGGCCGCCATGATCGGTAACGTGCACGCCAAGCGCGCCGCACGCGCTCACCTGGTATTCAATATATTTGGCGTCGTATGGATGATTCTTTTGTTCCCGTTTTTTGTCGATACGGTAAAAAGCATTATGAGCGGCAGCTTCGGTTCCTACTTGGTCGATAAAATTCAGGGAGACAATAGTTTCAACACCATTTCGCTTTCGCTTTTCCACACGCTGTTTAATGTTTGCAATGTTGCCTTCCTTATCGGATTCGTAAACACAATCCGGAAAGTAGTGATCAGAATGGTGCCTGCGAGAAGCGCCGAAGATGAAGAGCTCCACCTGGAATACATGGGAGAGGGAATTGCCTCATCGATTCAGGAAGCCCGAGAGGAAGTAAAGCGGTTTGGAGCGCTCACTGCCGAAATCAGCGAATTTGTTCAGAAAATGATACATGCCAAGAAAGACAAAGACCGTGTTTCGCAGTTCGAAAAAATCAAAAAATACGAACAGCGCACCGACGAGCTTAAAGCCGAAGTAGCCTCTTATCTTTCAAAAATTGCCGAGTCAAGCGTAATTCAGGGCGATGCCATGGGCGTTCAGGAACTTATGAGCATAATCGACGACTTGGAGCGGACCGCCGATATTTACCTCAGAATCGGAAAGGCTGTCAACAAGCGTATTTCCAAAAACATAAACTTCACTGATAAGCAGTTCGAAAATCTGGATAAAATGAGCGGACTCGTCGACAGCGCCTTCAAAATCATGAACGGAAACCTAACACAGGTTTCTAAAGAAGAAATTGACCAGAAGGGAGCCTTTGAAATGGAGCTGGAAATTGACCAGCTGCGAAAAACGCTGCGAAAAGAAAATATCAAAGCCATTGAAAACAATCTGTACTCTATCAAAAGCGGAATGCTGTACTACGATATGATTTTCTCTTTCGAACTGATCGGAAACCATATTTACAATGTCACCAAAGATATCGCGGATTTCGACGCATAAGTAAAATAGAGAACAATATAAGCATTAGACAGAAAGCGGAGTTTCCTCCGCTTTTTTTATTTATTCCCAAAAGCGATGCGCTTACTTCTTTGGCATTACTAATCGCTATATAGCCGATAGAGCAGCAAAACTCCAAATGCAGAGTAAAAAGCGTGTTTTTAATCGCTTATTTTTAAATTTTTACTCATTTAAGCCAAAAAACCTTATATTCACGTTCTTATTATTTCCGTGGAAAGAAAAAATGGATTAATCGCTTTAATAATTTATACAAAATGGCATTGATAGGTAAAATTAGGGAGAAATCAGGCTTGACAATAACGCTTATTGTCGTTGCTCTGGCTGCCTTCTTAGTAGGTGGTGACTTACTTAGCGGGAACTCAAAGTTATTTGGGGGCAAAAGAAACGTTGTAGGAGAGATAGCAGGAGAAGACGTCTCGATAGAGCAATACCAAAGAGAACTCGACAACCTAAAAAGACAGTTTGCGCTGCGAAACAACCGCAACCCGAACGACAACGAACTGAACAGCCTGCGCAACCAGGCATGGCAACTGCTTTTGAGCAATATTGTCTACGGCGAACAATATAAAGAGCTGGGAATTAAAGTGACCAATGCCGAGCTGATTGACATGACCAAAGGAAACAACATTCAGCAAGATCTCAAAAATGCATTCCGCAACCCTGAAACCGGCGAGTTCGACAAGCAGGCCCTAATTAGCTACCTGAAGAATATCAAAAATTACCCGCCTCAGATGCAAGTGCAGTGGCTTGAGTATGAAAGAGGTTTAACGCCGGCACGCCTTCGCCTGAAGTACGAGCGAATGATTATGAATTCTGAACATGTGACTGAACTGGAAGCGAAAAAAGCACATGAAGAAAAAACCGGAACAGTAGACATCAACTATATCTATGTTCCGTACTCATCCATTGCAGATTCGCTGATTGAAGTTTCTAACTCAGAATTGGAAAATTACCTTGGAGAACACAAAGACGAGTACCAAGTAAAAGCGAGCAAAAACATCTCATACGTAGACTTCGCGGTAGTTCCATCCGCAAAAGACAGCGCCAGATTCAACGAAGACATGGCGAGTTTGAAGGATGAATTCGCACATGCCAGCGAAGACTCAATCTTCGCAGCAGCCAACACCGAAGGAAAAGGTGCTCCTTACGGCACATACAACGCAAAAGAACTGCCTCAGCGTCTGCAGGCTTTCGTTCCGGTGCTGAAAAAAGGACAGGTGAGAGGCCCTTACAAAGTAGGCGAAAACTATGTGCTATACAAAGTTTCCGACATTCAGAAAGGTGACGCTCCGGCTGCCCGCGCAAGCCACATTCTTTTCAAAACCCACGGCGACGACGATGCGGCAGTAAAAAAAGAAGCGCAGCGTGTGCTGAACAAAATCCGCAGAGGAGCCAACTTTGCAGCCATGGCTCAGCAGTACGGACAAGACGGCACCAAAACCCGAGGCGGAGACCTGGGATGGTTCGGCAAAGGACAAATGGTGGCGCCTTTCGAAAAAGCTATTTTCGGAGCCAAGAAGCCAGGATTGCTGCATCGTTTGGTGAAAACGCAGTTCGGTTACCACATCATCGATGTTACGCAAGTTGCCAACTACAACAAATACACTATCGCGTCTGTCGAGTCTGAATTGTATGCCGGCGACGAAACTGTTGACGCGGCCTTCAGAAAAGCTGACACCTTTGCCAGCAGCGTTTCAGATCTGGAAAGCCTGCAGGAAAAAGCCAAAGAAGACGGACTTCGCGTACAGCAAGCCCGCGACGTGCAAGCAAACGACCGTCGCCTGGGAGTTGTCAGCAACGCACGCCAGGTTATAGCCTGGGCGTTCAGAGAAGGCGAACTAAACAAAGTGTCTAAAGCCTTTGAGCTGGGTGACCATTACGTTGTAGCTGTAGTAACCAGCGAAACAGAAGAAGGCACCAACACGCTGGCAAACGTAAAATTTACTGTTGAGCAGAAAGTGAAGAATGCCAAAAAAGCGAAACAAATTATCAAAAAGCTCAACGAATCGAAAAACGAAGACATCTTCGAATGGGGCATAAACTATGGAAGCGCTGCGCAAACGCACACGCAAAATGCTCTGAGCTTGTCACAAAACTCGCTGCAGCCGATTGGATTCGCTCCTGAGGCAGTGGGAACAGCTTTCGGAACAGCCAAAGGCAAAACCTCCGCTCCTATCGAAACTGACCGTGGAGTAGTAATCGTTCAGGTAATCAAAGCGACACCTGCCGCTCCGCTTGAAAAAGTAGACGAAGAAAAGAAAAAAATGGAACAGCAAAAAGCGAGAATCACCGCATACAAAATTGCAAATGCGTTGGAAGAAGCAGCTGAGCCAAAAGACGAAAGATATAAGCACTTCTAATTGGTGCGCAATCTCTTAGAAAAACTGCCGAAACCGCTTCGGCAGTTTTTTTTTATTTTTTTTCTAACTTGCAGACACGCGCTTTTCACCGAAAAACGTTAAGTTGAAAAAGATTTCCCTGTGAATGTCTCCCTGCGTTATGTCTTGCTTTGCAAAAGAGCATCGCTTACCACAAGCTCTTAGCAACACCCGAGACAATCAACTAATAGTTTGGACATAGTCTTTATTTTTTCATGAATTCAAAACTAACGCTCCTTAGTTGCTTTTTGCTTGTCTTTTTTGCGGCCTGCAGCCCCAGAAAAGAAATCTACCGCGCTCCCCAAAAAGCCAGTATCCCGGAAAAAAAAAAAAAAAAACTGAGTTACAGCCAAAAAGTCCGCGCCTACGTAAACCAGCACGGCGAAACTGCAATGCAAGAGATGCGCCTCCACAAAATTCCGGCAAGCATTACCCTGGCGCAGGGTATTCTGGAATCGGCCAGCGGACAAAGCGAACTCGCCCGGCGTTCCAACAACCACTTCGGCATAAAATGCCACTCGGAATGGAAAGGCAAACGCGTATATCACCACGACGACCGGCGCAACGAATGTTTCCGAAAATACAAGCACCCGCGCGAGTCATTCAGAGATCACTCACTCTTTTTGAAGAAAAAACGCTATGCTTTTCTCTTCCGCTATTCCATAACAGATTATAAGGCCTGGGCAAAAGGCCTAAGGAAAGCCGGATATGCAACCGACCGCCGCTATTCCCAAAAGCTCATTGACCTAATCGAGCGCTTTGAACTTCACCGCTACGACCGCCGGGCAGCAGGCAAAAGGCGAAAAGCCACAAAAAAGTCCAAAAGGAAAACAGTTGCTAAAGCTCCTTCTACAGCAAAAGTCCACATCATCAAGAAAGGAGACACGCTTTACTCACTGGCACGCCGCTACAACACTTCCGTCGAAAAGCTTAAACGGCTGAACAACTTGCATTCAAACAACATAAGCATAGGCCAGCGCCTCAAGGTTAACTAACCCGCCTGCTTTTTTAACCTTTCAACCTTCAGAATCATCATGCTGCGCAATTATGTACGGTTGGTCCGAAAACATCCCAAACCTGTTGGTTTCGGGATCATGCACTATTTCTTTTCCTCCTACGGCCAGTCCTTCTTTCTCAGCCTTTTTGTCCCTTCCATTCTGGAAAGCTTCCGAATCAACAACAACGAGTTCTCGGTCATCTATTCTGCCGCTACGCTGACAAGCGCCCTCCTGCTTAGCTACCTGGGCCCAAGCACCGACCGCTGCGACATCCGGAAAGTCAGCCTGGCTAACGGAGCCATGCTGGGATTTTTCTGCCTGAGCATGTACTTCACCGCAAATCTGCCCTTGCTGCTTTTCACCCTGATTGGTCTGCGCCTATCGGGCTTCGGCATGATGCCGCTCACAGGAGCCGCTGCCGTTGGGAAATTCTTTCATAAAAACCGCGGAAAAGCGCTGGCGCTCTCTTCCATCGGCATGTCCATCGCGGAAATGGGAGCTCCCGTACTGATCGTTTTGCTCTTGCACAGCTGGGGATGGCAGATCCCTTGGCTCTTTTTTCTGATAAGTTTAACAGTGATTTTCGGTCCGCTTTCGGCTTGGCTTGGCCGTTCGCTTCGCGCATCCAAATCGGCTCGCCGAAGCGACAAATATCCCATCGAACCGCTCAAGCGGCGCAAATTGCTGAAAAATCCGGGGTTTCTGCTGCTTGCTTCTGTGGTTGTTTTCTCCCCCTTCATGACCACAGGCTTTTTTATTCATCAAAACCTGATACTCGGCAATAAACTATGGACTCCGGAATGGCTGGCCAGCTGCTTTGTTGGGTTTGGCGCCTGCCGCATATTAGCCACACTGCTTTCCGGACCGTTTATCGACAAATTCACAGCTAAAAGAGTTGCCTTTCTGATTCCGCTTCCTATCACCGCCGGACTATTGTTGCTCACTTTCACGGACCATGCCCTGACGCTGCTGTTTTACCTGTCGATGAACGGGCTGAGCTTAAGCTTCGGCAGCTTGACGGGTACGGCGCTTTGGGCTGAACTGTACGGCTCCCGCAGCTTAGGCACAGTAAAAAGCCTGGTTTCTACACTAATGGCTGTCGGCACGGCCATCTCTCCTCTCATTTTCGGAGAAATTTTCCAGGACAAAGCAACAATGGAATACGGATTTCTAACAATGGCCCTGCTTGGAATACTGCTATCTGGCGTAATTTATTATTATCTAAACTTCCGTTATCGAAAAATGAATTAATAAACAGATCTTCAGGCTTTCAACTCATTTAATTGAGTTGCGCCAAGCGCTTTGTTTGTAATTTTGTTTTGTTTTTAATAAATTAAAAATCACAATCCAAAGCGGAAAGCAACACCTTTTTTTAATTAGTTTTTTAGCCGTTTTTCTCTTTTGGACGAATTTTTTTCATCTCAAAAGCACTGCTTACATGAAGCAATTTGTACTGGGGCTGCTTTCATTTTTTTGCGCCGCCTCAAGCTATTCTCAGAGCCTGTCATATCTGGAAGTATGGGGACTCCCCGAAGGGTGCAGCAAAAATGACCTGGTTCGAAAGCTGAAAAACACACCGTACGGTGTAAGCCAGAGAGGACTTAACGCGCTGGGTTATGCTAATGCCTACAATTTTCTGACACCCGACGGACAACTGATTATACTTCGGGACTTTCCGGCCTACGAATTCATTCCAAAAATTCAAAAAGAAGACATTGAAGTCCATGAAATCTGGCAGGAAGTACTTCAATCGGACCTGGAAGGCTTGGAAGGCATGTCGGGTCCTGCGTTTTACGAAGTATACAAAGAAGAAGGAATTGAAGGACTGACTGAAGCCATACAAGGCGCCAACAATAACTACAACCGGTTTCGGCTGAAGCTTGACGAAGAAAGAACTGTTGGGCTTTGTGCGATGTACGATTTTGTTAGCCAATCGGTCAGCCAGAATGAAGTGCTTAAAATCCTGCGCCACGCTGCAGATCCGAAAATTAGAAAAGCCGCGGCCTCCGTATCTTTCCTGTACATCCAATCACAAAGCGACGTGCTCAAATTTATGCCCTTTTTGTATTCGGACCAGTCCGCAACAATCGAAAACCAGCTCATGAGTTACTACCGGCGGCATCCCTCTTCGGTTGACTGGGGAAAAAATATCGATTTTTACTGCAAAGTGCTGAACCATCCCAATCCGTTTTTGGTAACCCGCCTGCTGGCAGTCATGGAACAAACCAACTTCCGAAGCGAATGGCTGGACAAAATACTCGACAAAGGCGCCGTAACCATACTGGAAATTCTTAAATCGGAAAATGCGCTGGAGCTGCAGGATAAAGTGATGCTTTTCCTCAACAAGCACTGCGCTCAGTCCTCCTACGGATTCGACAAAAGACAATGGATTGAGCACATCGAGCAACGCCATCAACTCCAGGCGAGGAGTTAACGAACTTCAAGGACTTTGTCGCGCAAAGCGTCAGAGATGCAACCAATTGCCAAATGGAGGAACCACAGCTCAGGCTGTGGTTCACTTTTTTTACGGCAAACCTGCCTCGCTTTCTTTTTTTTCAATCTCCGCGGCAACTTCTTCCAAAATCCCAAAAGCCACTTCAGCCATCCGGTTTCGGTTATCAAGCGTAGGATTCACCTCCACCATTTCCCAAAGAATTACTTTCTGGCTGGCAGCCAGCGCACAGTTGATGTCCTTCGCTTCTTCCACAGTCAAACCGTTGGGAACCGGCGTTCCTGTCCCCATCGAAATCTCAGAATCCATGCTGTCCACATCGAACGACACATAAATAATATCGCAGTCGGCCAAGTGTGCAATCGCCTGCTCAGCGGTACTGCGGGCGCCCAGCCTGCGAACTTCCTCAACACTAAAATTTCGAATGCCATGTTTTTCTATAAGCACATCCTCAGGTTGTTCGGTGTCGCGCAGAGCAATAAAAACCAAATCCTTCAAATCGATTTTCGCCCCTTTTGTGCCAATATTCTTTATCTCTTCCCACAGCGCAGCGGTATTCTTGTCCGGAGTAGGCAGCTGCTCACTCGGATTTTCACGGTTATCGATTCCTGCGGCCATTGCCAGCGGCATGCCGTGCATGTTTCCGGTCGGTGTGGTATACGGCGTATGCAAATCGCCGTGGGCGTCGATCCATATTACCCCGAGACGCTTTTCCGGAAAAGCCTTTTTTATGCCGCAAATACTTCCTGCAGCAGTAGAATGATCGCCTGCCAGCACTGCCGCCCGGCGTCCGTTCAGCAGATTGTCCGCCACTGCATCGCAAACTCTGCCCAGCACCCGAGCCACGCCGTCAATGCGCAAACCGTTGCGGAAAGGCGTATCCTGGGCCAGCAAATGGTTCTCGTCGGTTACCCGCTGCACTTCGTGCTCACCGAAAAAACGCGAACCTCGGTTGTAGCTGGCCGTTTGCAAAGCGCCAAAGCCCAGCGAAGCTCCGCGCGTCCCAGCAGCTATCTCTGAATTGATGTTAATAAATTTAAGTGTATGATTCTTTTTCATTCGTTAGGTGTGTTTATGTGGTAATCAGATAAAACAGGGCAAGCTCCCTGTGCCCGGGAGGGCACAGCTGCGTCATTAGAAAAAATTACGTCAACAAGTCAAGTCTGCTCAGGAGAAGGCCAGCAGGTGTGAGGGTTTGAATGTATCGTGCAGCATCTCTTCAGGAAGCATAGCGCCTAGCTGATATTTAATGGGCCAAGATAGGCAATGCGAACAGCTAATGCAAGGCAGCATGATGTGATTAGCAGGAAAATACAAAATGCGCCACGAGTACAATAATTCTGGATTTTATCGCAATAAATAACTATATTAACATTTTTGCATAAAATTATATTTACAATAATATTTTTTATATTTTTAATAAATCATGAGAAAAACAATACTTCTATTACTTTTTGGCTTCCTGGTGCCAGGCTGGCTCCTGGCACAGGAAACCCAAGCCCAGAAACCCGTAAAGGGCGACGGAACAAAAGACAATCCGTACCAGCTAGAAAACCTTGCCCACCTCCGCTGGCTTTCCGAAGGGCTAAAAGGCGGCATGACGGATCAAGAGCGCTGGAAGGAAAAGCATTACAAACTTACAGCAAACATCGACGCCTCCGAAACAGCACAATGGAACGGAGGAAAAGGGTTTTCTCCCATAGGCAAATCAGCTGTCAATGCATTCAGCGGTACATTCAATGGAAAAGGACATTTCATTACAGGGCTAACTGTAAACCGTCCAAATGACGACTACACTGGATTTTTTGGTTATTTTGCTTGCTTTTATTCTTATTTAAAACTTCAAAGGCTTCAGCTTTTGAAAGTCCAAATCACCGGAAGCAACTTTGTAGGCGGATTAGTTGGATGTGTGGAGTCCGGAACCGTTGAACTGTGCTCTATATCCGGTACCGTAGACGGTGACAACTCTGTAGGAGGTTTAATCGGAACCAATTTTTCAGGCAGCATCAACCATAGTTATTCCCTGGCTAGTGTTGCCGGCAAGACCAAAACAGGCGGTTTGGTCGGGCGCAACTGCTCCAGTATAAACAATACCTACGCGGCGGGCGAAGTGAGCGGTTTAGGCACAGATGCGAAAGACATCGGCGGACTTGTCGGCAAAAACGAAAAATCAGCATACATCACTTCTTCTTACTGGGACAAAGAAACCACCAAGCAAAACACCTCGGCAGGAAGCAAAGCAGAATGCGGACTGCGCACTGCCGATTTTGCCGATCCGAAGGGCTTTGCCCAATGGGATTTTGAAAAAACATGGGAAGTCCGTGCCTTGAGCACCGACGGGATCAAGCGGCCTTATCTAATAGAAGATCTGTACCCGCACTCAACCGAAATCCGCATTTCTCCATCAGGAATGCCTGTCTCTGTCAAAGGAAATCGCCTCTACAATATTGGGGAGCAAGCGACCCTCTCCGTTGAAGTTCCTCCAGGCTGCCGTTTCGTAAAATGGACAGCAAACGGTCAAGAAATTGAAGGAGCAAAAAGCAGCTTTACTTATAAAGTAACTAAGGACAGCCCCGAGGAATATACCGCCTATTTTGCTGAAGACTGGCAATTCGCAGGAGGAGACGGTTCGGAAGCCAACCCTTACCAGATCACAACCCTTAAGCAACTCAGCTTTCTATGCTATGCGCCCAGTCTTCTGGACAAGCACTTTGCACTGCAGAACGACATTGACGCTTCCGAAACCGCACAGTGGAACGACGGAAAAGGCTTTATGCCAATCAGAGATTTCAAAGGCACTTTTGACGGGAAAGGATATGCGATTTCTAACTTAACCATCAACCGACCCAAAAGGTGGAATGTCGGTCTTTTCAGCGCTAGCTCTTTCTCTGCAACAATTGAAAGGCTGCAGCTGTTGAATGCACAAATCACTGGGAATGATAATACAGGCGGAATCGTCGGGAGGAATAAAGGAACGGTAATTCGATGTACAGCCACAGGAACTATCATTGGTAATAAAAACGCTGGCGGCATATCTGGATTAAACGAATTAGGTATTTTCAACTGCAGCTCCCTGGCAACAGTGAAAGGTAATGCCAGCATAGGCGGTCTAACTGGCTCAAATGCCGGATGGGTAAGTTACTGCTATGCCTCCGGTGAAGTAAGCGGAGAAACTAGCTTAGGCGGTCTGGTAGGAACCCCCAACGGCTACGACACAAACAAGCGCGGTCACGTTTCCTTTTCTTATTGGGATAAAGAAACCACCAGACAGACTAGCTCAGCCGGGTCCGATGAAAACTTTGGACTAACCACCGCAGACTTCGCCAATCCAGACCGTTTCAAAGAATGGGACTTCAACAGCATTTGGGAAATCAAAACCCAGGAAAACCTGGACAAAAATGCTCGGCCCTATCACAGGGAAAACCACAGTGATTTCAAAGCCAAAATTGAATTTATCGCATCTCCAAGAGGTGCCGCATTTTATCCCTCTTACCTGGAAAACAAAAGACGTTATGGCGGTGAACAGATAACTCTGACTGCAGAAGCTAAACTGGGCTGGAAATTTGAAAAATGGACGGCGGACGGAAAAGAAATCGCCGATGCAGGCAATCCGTACACCTTCAAGCTGAAAAAAACATCCCCTCTAGAATACACGGCGCATTTTGTCAAGGACTATCAATTCGCCGGAGGCGAAGGCACTAAAGAAAATCCTTACCAAATCGCTACACTGGAACAGCTGCGGCTCCTGAACCACATTCCCCACCTGCTCGACAAACACTTCATCCTGGTCCGGAACATCGATGCCTCGGAAACAGCCCAGTGGAACGAGGGCAAAGGTTTCAAACCAATTGGAAACCACAAGACACCTTTTTCCGGTACTTTCAAAGGAGACAGTCACTCTATCACTATGCTCACCATCAATCGTCCTGAAGAAGATAATGTCGCCCTCTTCGGATCAACAAAAGAAAACGCTAAGGTGGAAAAGCTTCAGCTTGTCAACGCCCAAATTTCCGGAAACAACAACGTCGGCGGAATAGCAGGGACATTAATATCAGGAAGCATACACCTTTGTTCTGTCAGCGGAAAAATAAGCGGAAACAGAGATATAGGCGGCCTAGTCGGATACATTACTGGCGGCGGCCTGGTAAACCGCTCCTATTCTTTAGCAGAGGCAAGCGGGAAATACAGAATAGGCGGATTAGTCGGCGCGATTAATCGAGGTAAAGTTGAATATTGTTATGCTGCCGGAAAAGTAAGCCACACAAAGGGAGCAAGCCCGACAATCGGCGGGTTAACAGGTGATACCCACTATGTGAGAAGCATTCTCAACTCCTACTGGGACAAAGAAACCAGCCAGCAAAAAACCTCGGCGGGCAGCGACGACGCCTGCGGGCTGACCACTGCAGAATTTGCCAAGCAAATCAGCTTTAAGCACTGGAATTTTGAACAGTTTTGGGAAATTCAACCAGGAGCAGACAATAAAACAAGACCCCGCCTTCAATCGGAGCTGTATGCCTGCTATATTCAAATACATGAATCTCCTTACAAAAACATCGGAACTATCGAAGGAAGCCGAGGATATCATGTTGGAGAGCAGGCAACGATCACGGCAAAAGCCTTTCCGGGCTTCCGCTTCGAAAAATGGACCGCCAGCGGCAAAGAAGTCACAGGGTCGGGAAGCACGTATACATTCCGCATTACAGAAAACAACCCTACGGAATACACTGCCCATTTTAAAGAAGTTTTCCAGTTTGCCGGAGGAAAAGGAACAGCAGAGGAGCCCTACCAAATTGCCAGCCTGCAGCAGCTCAGCTACCTGAGTTATGTGCCTGCCCTGTGGGAGCGCGACAAGCACTTTGTGTTGACAAATGACATTGACGCTTCGGAAACCGCCCAGTGGAATGAAGGAAAAGGCTTTCTGCCTATCGGAAGAGGTTATGAAACTCCATTTTTGGGCACCTTCGACGGGGACGGACATTCAATCACCAACCTAACCATCAACCGCCCGAAAGAAGACAAAATAGGTCTCTTCGGCTTTATTGGCTTGCCTTTCAGATATCAAAAAACTAAGATAAAAAGGCTTCAACTCACAAACGCCCGAATTAATGGGAAAAATTATGTCGGCGGCATTGCCGGAATGTCATACGGGCACATAACCCATTGCTCTGTAACCGGGGAGATCCGGGGCAATGACAATACAGGTGGAATAACAGGAGCCAGTGTGGGAAAAATTGGAATAAGCCACTCCTATTCCTTGGCAAAAGTGAGCGGCAATTCCATGGTCGGGGGGCTGTCAGGAGAAATCAAATTAGGAAAAATTGAATATTCCTATGCCGCAGGAGCGGTCAGCGGCCTTAACGAGAACGGCACATACGTTGGCGGAATAACCGGTCGCGATAGTTTTGGCAAATCCATCGAATATTCCTATTGGGATAAAGAAACTACCGGACAAAATGCCTCAGGAGGAAGCGACGCGGCTTTTGGCCTTACGACCGCAGCCTTTGCCCAAGCGGAAAGTTTCAAAAACTGGGATTTCATACAAAACTGGGAAATCCAGAAAAGCTCAGACGGAAATCCTCGGCCACATCTTCAGGTTGAACTATACGATTTCACTCCTGAAATCATCGCGTCGCCCCAAAAAGGCATGCATTCCTGCAGTGGCTTTAAAGGATACCGAGCCGGAGAGAAAGCCGCGCTTTCGGTAAATGCTGCCCTTGGCTGGCGTTTTGAAAAATGGACAGTTAACGGAAAAGAAATCGATGGTGCTGGCAACCCGTACACTTTCACGGTTAAAGAGGGCATACCTAAAAAATACACGGCGCACTTTGTTGAAAATCCTTTATTTGCCGGAGGAGACGGCACCCTGGGCAATCCTTATCAAATTGCCACCCTGGAGCAGCTCGCCCAGCTAAGCTACTTTACAAGCTTGCTGGACAAACACTTTGTGCTGGTCAACGACATTGACGCCACCGAAACCGCCAAATGGCACGACGACAAGGGGTTCCAGCCAATCGGAAGCAAAAACAGCTATTTTACAGGCAGCCTGAACGGCGACGGCTATGCAATCCGAAATTTAACCATCAATCGTCCTTATGAAGTCAATGTGGGACTTTTCGGCCGCGCCAAAGATTATAGCATCGAAAAACTCCAGCTCTTGAATGTTCGCATTATTGGAAATGCAAATGTCGGCGGACTTGTCGGATTTAACGAAGAAGGACTAATTGTCCAATGCTCGACAACCGGAGAAGTACAAGGTGAAGAAAAAGTGGGAGGGCTTGTAGGTATTTATTATTACCTAAACAATTCCCATAGAAACAAAGTCATTGATTGCTATTCGTTGGCAAAGGTAATGGGCAAAATTCTAGTAGGCGGGCTAATTGGAGAAAATTACTCAAGAAGCAACATTTTGATAAATGCTTATGCAGCAGGCGAAGTAAACTGCCAGCATAAATCTAAAACCGTATTAATCGGAGGCGCATACAACAGAGCAATTATTCTTTCCTCTTACTGGGACAAAGAAACCACCAAACAAACAGTTGAGAATGAAGACGGCAATGCTGTAGGACTTTCCACAGCAGATTTTGCCAATCAGAGTAATTTTGAAGATTGGAATTTCAAAAAAGCATGGGAAATCAGAGAAGATCCCGACGGAGATGGCCACTCAAGGCCATATCTGCAAACAACCACACGAAGAAGAATTGAAGCCATTCCAAACAACGAAAAATGCGGCAAGATAACGGGAGCAGGAATATTCACAAAAGGCCAGAAAGTTACCCTGGAAGCTCTGCCTAGTGAAGGAGCGCTGTTTTCGGGCTGGAAAGAGGCCGGCAAGCTTATCGGAAGCGAGCCTAAGCTGAGTTTCACAGTCAGCCGCCACAGACAGCTGGAAGCGGTGTTCGAGTGGAAATCCTTTGCGCTGAAAGCCACTGTTGGCAGCGGTGGCACGGTTTCCTCGGCACAGGAAACGGTTTCATACGGACACAGCCATACCTTCACCTTTATCCCGGACAAGGGCTACCACGTGTCGGAGGTGCTTGTAAACGGCAAGCCGGCAAAATGGACAAACAATCAGTACACTTTCGAAAGCGTAAAAGCCGATGCCGAGCTGCAAGTAACTTTCGCGCCAAACAACTGCGAACTTACCGCTTCCGCCCAAAACGGCACAATTGCGCCGGCCAAAGCAACCGTCAAACACGGAGCAAGCCAGACGTTTAGGCTCACGCCAAACGAAGGACATGTACTGAAATCGCTCAAAGTCAACGAAAAAGCCGTTGAAGTGACCGGCAATACCTTCACCCTGAAAAACATACAGGACAACCAGACGGTCGCGGCTGTCTTCGAGCCGGTTCAGCTGCAGCTGAACCTGAAAGCCAGCGAAGGGGGCAGTCTAAAAGCTGACAAAACGGTTTACGCATTTAAGGATAAAGCGACGGTTACCTTCCGCGCCAAGTCCGGATACGCCATTCAGGAAGTGCTGTACAACGGGAAAAACGTAACCGCACAGCTGAAGCGCAGCGGAGATGCGTGGACTTTCGAAACGCCGGAGCTCACCGCCGACGGCGCGCTTTCGGCGCGTTTTGCCAAGCTCCTGGGAGCCGAAAACAACCGGCATGTTCAAATCGCTCCGAATCCGGTGCAAAAGCTGCTCCGCGTCAGCAGCCTTCCGGAGAGTGCGCGTCTGCACGTAACGAATCTGAGCGGATGCGTGCTGCAAACTGTGCAGGCTAAAGATGAAACACTGGAGCTGGATTTCTCCCAGTATCCGTCAGGCATCTATTTTCTGAAAATTGAAGGAGGAAAAACCTTTAAAGTGATCAAACGATAAACTTCGCTTCACCTCTCGAGCTAAACACCTGCCCGCCCAGCGCCGGCAGGTGTTTTTTATATTTCTAAGCCGATCCCTGGACAAAAAACAATCAAAAGGTCTCTTCCAGAATCCGCATCAGCTGCTCCAAATACTTTTTGTCAGTTTCATCAAAATCATTCAGCTTGTCGCTGTCCACGTCAAGAATCAGCTTTACTTCGCCGCCGGCAAATGCCGGCACAACGATTTCGGATTTGGAGTCAGAACTGCAGGCAATGTGTCCTGGAAATTCGTCCACGTTCGGCACCAGCAGCGTGCGGGCTTCCGACCATGCCGCGCCGCACACGCCGCGTCCTTTCGGAATTCTCGTGCAGGCAACCGGCCCCTGAAAGGGTCCGAGAACCAGCTGCCCGTCTTTTACAAGATAAAATCCCACCCAGAAAAAACCGAAAGCCATGCGAAGCGCCGAGGCGGTGTTTGCCAAATTGGCCGTCAGATCATCCTCACAGCTTATCAGGGACTTTACCTGAGGCAAGAGCTGCTCGTATTTTTCCGCTTTAGTGCTTTGCGGATCTATTAAAAGTTGTTCTGCCATTCTGTTTAAAGTTGATTCTTGTAGATTTTCAATTGGTCATTCCCTATCAAATGTTCCTCAGCATGCGCAATATTCAGCTGAGGCGCGTCTATGCCCTTTCCGAATACGTTCGAAGCTGTAAATACGCGCGCTTCGTCCCAAAGGTTTTGCTCAATAAAGCTTTTCAGCAAAAAAGCGCCTCCTTCCACAAACACCGAGCTGATTTTCCTCTCATACAGCTTCTGGAGGATGCTTTCCAAAAAATTTTCTTTTTCAATTTTCACAAAAGAAGTGCTTCCATCCTGCCGGTTTTCTTTGTAGTTAAACACAACGGTTGGAATACTGCCGTCAAAAAGATTCAACCCGGAACTGAGCTCAAGATTACCGTCCAAAATAATCCGGACCGGATCGGGTCCCGACCAGCTCCTAACGTTCAGCGAAGGGTTGTCGTACTTGGCGGTGTTTTTCCCGACCATAATCGCTTCCTCTTCCGCACGCCATTTGTGCACAAGCTTGCGCGACAATGAGCCGCTGATCCACTTGGAGTCGAAATTTTCCCGGGCCACAAAACCGTCGGCCGTCTGTGCCCACTTAAGCACTATGTACGGACGCTTTTTCTCCATATAAGTAAAAAATCGCCGGTTCAGCTCCCTTCCTTCATTTTCCAAAACGCCTGTATCGACCAGAACGCCTGCCTCGCGAAGCCGTCGGATTCCCCGTCCGCCGACCAGCGGATTCGAGTCTATATTGCAAACCACAACACGCCTGGGACGGTGCTTCACCAACAGGTCCGCACATGGCGGTGTTTTGCCATGGTGAGAACAAGGCTCCAGCGTGACATACACCGTCGAACCCGCAATTTCGCCCTTGTCTTCCACCGAATTCACTGCGTTCACTTCCGCATGTCCCTCGCCGGCCTTTCTGTGCCAGCCTTCACCGATAATTTTTTCATTTTTTACGATCACACAACCAACCAGCGGATTTGGATAAGTTGTGCCCAGCCCCAGCCGGGCAAGCTCCAAAGCCCGGCTCATGTAGAATTCATCGCTTCTCATAAGCGCAAGATACTCAGAACGGGCGGGAGAGACGAATCTTTTGAAGGGAATTCACAAAGCAGCGCCAGCTTTAAGATATGCGCCTGAAACAATACATACTGCCCAGCAAACACGCGCCACCCCAAAGCGCAACTCCTGCTATCTGCCCTTCGAAAAATTCCGAAAAACCGAGTGTGTAAGCATGCGCGTACAAAGCCGAAACCAGCAAATAGACAGCTAAAACCAGCAGCCCCCAGGCCAGCAGCTGCCAATGAAGTTGGTGCCGAAAGCCTTTCATCGCTCCAGTATTACAGTCTGAGGCGTATACAAACCGAGACTAAGTACACTGAGAACTCCGTCTGAAAAAGTCGCCTTTTGAGTGATAATATAGTTTCTTCTTCCTTCAGCCATTTCCTTGGTATTCGCCTCATTAAGCTTCACCAGCCCAAAAACCAAATAATGGTTCTTTGCTTCCGTATTGACGTGCAGCTTGGCCCCCGAGCCAATCTGGTGCTGACTGACGTAACAGGAAGTCATTACCAGGGGCATAAACATAACCAAAAAAAGTAATGAAAATAGTTTCAAGTATTTCATAAACGCTTTTTCATATAAAAGCATTTATGAAAGTTGATTGTTTAATTCAAACGCTTATTTCCTGAGCCCCAAAACACCAAACCGGGACATGTGTTCTGTCCCGGCTTGGTAATTTTTTTATTAACTGTGAAAAAATCAAGCATTGATTTCAGCTAAACCGCCAGCTCGATACTCGCTAAAAAACAACAAACAACACAATGTTTCATATTATTGTCTTGCCACAAGCTCGTTTTCCAGACAAGTGTTGTTGGCCGCCACACGGCTCTGGAACGACTGAATGATCGCCTGAAACAGCTCTTCCTCTGCTCTCAAATCTACTTTTCCTGCCAGATTTGTCTTCAGCATAGGATCCTCCTGCGGACGGTATACCGCCGTCACTTTTTCTCCGCTGTGCCAGATGGCATATTCGCCTATCAGAAGCTGGTAAATGCCGTTGATGTAGCTGATTGCATAGTGAGGCATCTCCGCGTCGAACACGCTGTTTCCGTAGCTGATAAATTCTCCCGAATAGTTCAGATAATCCAGAATGCTTGGAAAAATATCGGCCTGCTGGCTTACCGTAGCATTGCGGCCAATCATCGTGCTGTCACCCGGAGCGTAAACAATCAGCGGAATCTCGTACATGCCCACTCGGGTGTTGCTTTCCGCCGAAACCGCCTGGGCCGTATGGTCGGCCGTAATAACAAACACCGTATTGTTGAACCATTCTTCTTTGCCGGCCTGTTCAAAATAGCGTCTCAGCGCTTCGTCAGCATAGCCTATGCTCTCATGTATCGGCAATTCGCCTTTGGGAAATTTTCCTTTGAACTCTTCAGGTATGGTATAAGGATGATGCGAGCTCAAACTGTAAAAACAAGAGAAAAACGGTTGTTGAAAAGCGGTGGTCCGCTGCAAAAAATAAGGCAAAAACACATGATCGAAAATCCCCCATTTTCCGTCGAACCCCTCTTTGCTGCCGTATTCATTCAGCCCAACATACTGCTGAAAACCGGCAATGCTGGAAAACTGATCGAACCCCATCGTTCCGTTGCGGCCTCCGTGAAAAATCGAAGTCTCATATCCCGCTTTGTTCAGCTCTCCGGCCAGGCTGTGGATTTTATTAGTGGAAAATGGCGAAGCAATATATGCGTTTTTGAACAGATGCGGCAAACTTGACAAAATTGAGGGCATGGACTCAATTGACCGCTTGCCGTTGGAATAGAAATGGTCGAAAACCATGCTCTTGTCAATTAGCTCATCCAGAAACGGCGTATAGCTTTTCTTTCCCGAAAGCTTTCCGATATACTCTTTCGAAAAACTTTCCATGATAAAAAGCACCACGTTCTTTCGATTCATCTCACCATTCTTCATCCGCTTTACCGGCGAATAAATGCTGTTCAGCTTTTCATCAGAATAAAACCGGAGCACTTTCTCCTTTTTCTTCCCGATAGTTTTAAGAATAGTAAAAGCTGAATTGGTTACCAGCGGAATATTCTGAGCGCCGGTGTATCGCGCCGCATGGCTGACCCGAAGAGGTTTGAGCTGCCAGCCGCCTCGCGCCGCAAAGAGCACAAAAGCCAGCACAATGACAGAACACGCTGCACTTTTCCAGTAAAAACCTCTGCCCTTTAATATATTCAGATTAAAACAGCTTTTAGGATAAAACTTCACCAAAGCAGCCAAGACGAAAAACGCGTAGAGGAAAAGATACCAAAAGTCATGTAAAAACTGCGGAAGAATCGTTCCCACGTCGGTGCTGAAAAACTCAGGCGAAAAGATATCGCTGGTCATCCGTCGGCTTTCGAACTCGAAGAACTTAAAGTCTACAATATTGAATCCGATAATCAGAAAATTGACCACAACAAATATGGCTTTCAACAGTCGCTGATACCCTTTCCGCTGCTGCACTTTTCCAGGAACTAGACTCAGCACAACAAACAAGAGATTGAAATATAGTATGGCCGACAAATCAAAGCGGATTCCGGCAGCAAACAGATACAGACATTCCAGCAGATCTGAAAAACTGAAAAACTGCTGGTTGTGCAGGTAAAAACCCAGCCTGCACAGACTAAAGAAAAACACTACCAGCATTAGCCGGGAAAAAAGCAGCTTAAGCTGAGTAAAATAATTGCTCATTCGATTATCGTTAAGTTTCTGACCTTTCCTCTTTTTTTAATTCTTCAATTCACTGAACGCCATCCATGCCATCAAGCCGGCGCCAATTTCCAAAGCGTCCTCGTCTATGTCGAAAGTTGGCGTATGCACGCCCGACACGATTCCCTTTTTTTCGTTTCGCGAGCCCAGGCGATAAAAACACGCCGGCATTTCCTGCGAATAGTAAGCAAAATCCTCCGCTCCCATCCAGATATCAAGATCCACCACGTTTTCCTTTCCGAGATACGCCTCGGCGTCCCTACGCTTGCGGCCGGTAAGAACTGGCTCGTTTTCCAGATACGGATAGCCCTTCTTGATGCGCACATCGCAGCTGCCTCCCATTCCTTCGGCAATGCTCTCAGCCATTTTCCGAAGTCTCCTGTGAGCCTCTGCTCGCCACTCTTCGTCCATCGCGCGGAATGTTCCCACAATTTCCACCTTGTCGGGAATAACATTCGTGTGCCCGTCTGCACGCAGCCCGCCGAACGAGAGCACAGTAGGCCGTTTTGGCCCGGCGTTTCGGCTGACAAGCTGCTGCAAAGCGACAATGATATGCGCAGCAATAAGCACAGGATCCACATTCATTTCCGGCATAGCACCGTGGCCTCCTTTGCCCTGCACAGTAAGATAAAGCTCGTCGCAGCTGGCCATGTACATGCCCTCGCGAAAGCCGACTTTTCCCGACTCGATCAGCGGCATGACGTGCTGACCGATGACGGCTTCCGGAGCGGGTTTCTTCAAAGCGCCGTCCCGGATCATCAGTGAAGCTCCACCCGGAAGACTTTCCTCTCCGGGCTGAAAGAGCAGCTTCACCGTGCCCTCGAATTCATCCGCCAGCTCCGACAGAATTTTCGCCGCGCCCAGAAGCGACGCTGTATGCGCATCGTGGCCGCAGGCATGCATGATTCCTTCGTTTTGGGAACGGTAAACCGCATCGTTTTCCTCCGTAATCGGCAGCGCATCCATATCCGCGCGGAGCGCCACAACCTTTTTTTCCGGATTTCTGCCTTTGATCAAAGCCACCACTCCAGTATCCGCTTTCCGTTCAGGTTTCAGGCCGTATTCTTTCAGCTTTTTCTCAATAAAAACCGCTGTTTCATTTTCTTTAAAAGAAAGCTCGGGATGCTGATGCAAATGGCGCCGAACGGCTATCACTTCTTCCTTGCAGGCTTTTGCCAGCACTTTGATTCTGTCTACCATAGAATTCGTATTAGGCGGCTAGGCGAAAGCAAACCGTTGCCCGAGGCCTGACGCCGCATTCAAAATCATTAAAAGAAATCTTCCTTCAAGGACAGGAATCCTGAAATATCGGAAACGCACAAAGATAAGGACTTATTAGCAAAAAAATAAGCATAAAAAATCGGCTTAAAACAGTTCGTAAGCCAAGGGAAGCTCCTGCTTGTCAAGTAATTATTTTCTTTTTCCACTTCTTTTCTTAACTTTTACAAGTTAAAATTTGAGATTCCTAATTTTCAACCCAAATAATTTTTGACCACACCTAATTATGAGGACTAACAAACTACTGCTTTGCAGCGCTGCCATCATACTGATGAGCTCCTGCGCAGTAAAGGACAAAAAGCAAGTTGAGGCGAGCCTTTCGCTCAACGAGCTGACGTATCCGGTCACGGAGAAATCCGACCAGATAGACACTCTGCACGGCGTAGTGGTTGCCGATCCCTACCGCTGGCTGGAAGACGACCGATCGACTGAAACAGAAGCCTGGGTAATAGCCCAAAACAAAGTAACCAACGGCTACCTGGAACAATTGCCATACCGGGAGGAAATCAAGAAACGCATGACCGAGATCTGGAACTATCCTCGTTACACGGCGCCTTTCAAAGCTGGAGACAAGTATTATTTTTATAAAAACGACGGACTGCAAAACCAAAAAGTTTTGTACCAGCAAGAAACACTGGAGGGCGAAGCAACGCTTTTCCTTGATCCAAACAAGTTTTCCGAAGACGGAACGGTGGCAATGGGCAGATCGTCGTTTTCAAAAGACGGAAAGTTCTTTGCTTACTCAATTTCCCGATCAGGATCGGACTGGAAGGAAATCTACGTAATGGATGTGGAAAGCAAAAAACTCCTGAAAGACAAAATTGAATGGGTGAAATTCAGCGGCATTTCCTGGGAAGGCAAAGGGTTCTACTACAGCCGCTACGACGCTCCTGTGAAAGGAAAAGAATATTCCAACAAGAACGAATTCCATAAGGTTTTCTACCACAGAATCGGAGACAGCCAGTCGAAAGATAAGCTTGTGTATGAAGATAAAGAACACGCACAGCGCAACTTCTATGCCTACACCACCGAAGACGAAGACTACCTTGTGCTGAGCGGCTCGGAGGGCACCAGCGGCAACACGCTGATGGTGCGGCCAAGAGGAAAGAAGAAATTTGTCACGCTGGTAAACGATTTTGAAAAAGACCACTATGTAGTCAATGTGGTTAACGATAAGATTTTGATCTACACCAACCTCGACGCACCGAATAACCGCCTTGTTGCTGTGGATCTTAAAAACCCAACACCTGAAAACTGGAAGGATGTCATCCCGAACCAAGATCGAGTCCTAAAAACAGTGTCGGTAATAGGAGGAAAGATAATCATTAAATACCTGGAGGACGCGACTTCCAAAGTATACCTTTGCGACCTAAGCGGAAAACTGCTGGAAGAAGTAAAATTGCCGGGAATAGGCACAGCAAACGGTTTCTGGGGCAAAAAAGAAGACAAAGAAGTATTCTATGGGTTTACCTCGTTCACTTTCCCGTCGAACATCTACAAGTTCGACGTGATCAACAACAAATCAGAACTTTACAAAAAATCTGAAATCAATTTCGACATCGACAACTATGTAACCAAGCAGGTTTTCTACACCAGCAAAGACGGCACAAAAGTTCCGATGTTCATTGTTCACAAAAAAGGTCTGAAACTCGACGGCAGCAACCCAACCTATTTGTACGGCTACGGCGGTTTCAATATCAGCCTGCAGCCGCGATTCTCGAAATCTACGCTTATCTGGCTGGAGAACGGCGGTGTGTATGCCCAGCCGAACCTCCGCGGCGGCGGCGAATACGGTAAAACCTGGCACGAAGCCGGCATGAAGCTCAACAAACAGAATGTCTTTGATGATTTTATAGCGGCGGCCGAATATCTGATTGACCAGAATTACACAAGAAAAGACCGCCTGGCAATTGCGGGCGGATCTAACGGCGGTCTGTTGGTGGGCGCCTGCATAACTCAGCGTCCGGACCTGTATCAGGTGGCTTTCCCTGCAGTGGGCGTTATGGACATGCTTCGCTACCACAAATTCACCATTGGATGGGCGTGGGCTGTCGAATTCGGCTCGAGCGAAGACGAAGAGCAGTTCCACTATCTCTACAAATACTCGCCGCTGCACAATCTGAAGAAAACCGAATATCCGGCTACTATGATTCTGACAGCCGACCACGACGACCGCGTGGTTCCGGCGCACTCGTTCAAGTTCGCCGCTGCGCTGCAGGAACACCAGCAGGGCAACAACCCGGCTCTGATACGCATTGAGACCAAAGCCGGTCACGGAGCGGGCAAGCCGACATCCAAAGTAATCCAGGAGAGAGCCGACATCTTTGCTTTCGCCTGGTACAACATGCGTTACGAGCCGACATTTGAAAAAAAATTGGTTCCTTAGTGTTAATCGATGCGTATTTTTTGTAATTTAAGCCTATTACAAAAAAGACATACGGTTATACACCTGATATAAAGAGCTTTAACGGAGGAAGAAGATTTATTCTCTGCTTCCCTTCTTTCGACTGTTAATCAATTCTATTATTATTTAAACCTTGACTAAGACCAGTTGCCACTGGTCTTAGTTTTTTTGGAGCCATTCCTGGCATCCAGCACTTTTTTCAAAAACCAGCAAAACAAGACTCTTAATTTTTTTAATATAACATCCATGATAGTTGGCCTAACACACACGAGAAGCAAGATTGTAATGGATGTTCCATCTGACCATTGAAAAACCATTTAGCCATATGAAAAACGAATCCATTTGCCCGCGCACCAAATTTTGTCCTGTTTTTAAAAGAAAAATAATTTCCGAAGCTACCGGAAAAGAATACAGAAAAGACTACTGTCTGGTGGAAACCAATTTTCCTTCCTGCAAGCGTTATCAGTCATTTCTAGCTTCAGGCCTCAAAACTCCAAGATATATTCTCCCGGATTCGAGCTTGCCTGTGGAAGAAATAGTGGAGGAAGCAAAAAAATTCGCCGCGCACAACACACAGGCTGCAAGCTAAAGTCTGAAACACAAAAAGCGCAGGACGCTGTTGAAATTTAAAAAAAACCTGCACATATTCTTTTCGCGCCTTTTATCTTTATACCTATCCTTCCGAACGTTATTTCAAGAAAGGATATATAAATAGTCTCAAACAACGCTACTTGAATATATAATTTCAAACTCTGCTTTCATGAAGAAAAAAATCGCATACTTCTTCGGAGGATTCTTCCTGCTGATAATAGCAGCAATTATCCTCATTCCTTTTTTCTTTAAAGACGATATCATCAGAGCCATTGACAAAGAAATCGCAAAAAACATCAATGCAGAAGTGCACTACAATCCAGATGACTTCGGCCTTAGTCTTTTCAGCAATTTCCCTCTGATGACCGCCTCGATGAAAAACTTAACCGTCACCGGCAAAGCACCCTTCGCCGGCGACACATTGCTTTCGCTCGGAGCCTTCGAAGCCACCATCAACCTAAAAAGCCTTCTCGACGACAAAATCCAAGTCGAAGGCGTCTCCCTGGATCGTCCGCGCATAAATATTATTGTGATGAAAAACGGACAGGCGAACTATGACATCGCCAAATCAGCAGAAACAGCGGACGAAAAAAACACGGAGGAAAGCGCTTCTGAATCCGGCAGTTCGCTTTCCGTTGGCATCAAGGAATGGCAGATCAACAAAGGCGAGCTTACCTACGACGACCGCGCACTCGAAACACTGGTCAAGCTGCGCGGACTCGAGCACCGAGGAAGCGGCGACTTCAGCCAGGAAACATTCGAAATGAATTCCAATACCGACATCGGCGGGCTTTCGGTCCGGTACGGTGATGTCGACTATCTGGAGGGCAATCCGCTGCGCGCCGACGTCACTATGCTGATGGACCTGGCCAACATGAAATTCACTTTCCGCAAAAACCAGATACAGCTCAACGATTTTGTTTTCGGCTTCGACGGAAATATTGGAATGAAAGGAGACGACATTCTGACTGATCTTACCTTCGCCAGCAAGCAGTCTACTTTTAAAAGTGTGCTTTCGCTGGTGCCGGGTGTTTTCACAAAAGACTTCAAAGACCTGAAAACCAAAGGCACTTTTACTTTCAGCGGCAAAATAAACGGAGTTTACAACGAAAAACGGATCCCGGCTTTCGAAACCGGCCTGAGAGTACGGAACGGCTACGTGCAATATCCGGATTTGCCTTCTGCTATCGAAAAAATCAACTTCAGCACACAGATATCCAACACCACTGGCATCATCAACGACACCAAAATAAAAGTTCCGGACTTCAGCATGCTGATGGGACAGGAAAAATTCCGCGCTGCCTTGTCGCTTTGGGAGATGGACAATATACACTGGAAACTAAAGGCCAACGGAGGGATAAACCTTGCCGTAATCGCCGAAGCTCTCAAACTTCAGGACATGAACTTGAAGGGGCTGGTGCTTGCCGATTTTGAATCGAAAGGAAAACTCTCGGACGTGGAGACCAAAAAATATGAGAAAATCCACACCAAAGGCAAAGCCGAAATGAAAGAATTCCGTTTTGCCAACAAAGACCTGCCGCAAGGATTTGACATTCCCTACGCACAGCTGACCTTCAACCCAAAAGAGATCGTACTGAAGCGTTTTCAGGCAAATATAGACAAAAGTGACATGCAGGCGACTGGAAAGCTCGGCAATTACCTGGCCTTTGCGCTGCAAAAAGACGCGGTACTGCACGGGCAGCTGGACTTCTCCTCAAACTATTTCAACCTGAACCAATTCATGTCGCAGGACTCCACAGCGAACGTTTCGGAAACGCCGAAAGCCCCTGTTGAGGAAACCACAGCCGCAGGAGTGATCGAAATACCGAAAAACATTGATTTTACCCTCAATGCCCGCATGAAGAAGGTAGATGTCACCAATCTGAAAATTGAAAACATCAAAGGCAAGATCAGGCTGAATGACGGTATTGTGTCGATGGACGGTCTAAATTTCGACATGCTGAAAGGCAAAGTCAAAATGAACGGAAGCTACAGCACTAAAAATCCGGCTAAACCGACTTTTACTTATAACCTGGATCTGGACAAATGCTCGATAAGGGAATCATACAATACTTTCCAAACCGTTCAGAAGATGAGCCCGATAGCGAAAAAAATTCAGGGAGAGTATTCTGCGGATTTTAACATTCGCGGGCTGCTGCTTCCGGATATGAAACCAAAAATGGAAACCCTGCAGGGTGGTGGCGAAATCTATATCAAGGACGCGGCTATTCTGAATTCGGACATCATCGGAAAAATAAACAAGCTTGCGAAAATCAATTCGAACAACACCCGCCTGGAGAACACCCGAATAAAAGCCACTATCGAGAACGGACGAGTAATTACAAATCCATTCAACATCGTGATTGACAAATCAACAACGACTTTTTCCGGCTCCAGCGACTTTGAGGGAAACATGGACTACCGCGCCGAGGTGCTGGTACCAAACAAAAAACTGGCGAAAGAAGCCAACAAGTTCCTTTCTAACCTGCTGGGAACCGAAAAAGAACTGGTCGGCAACATGCTCCGCATGGATTTTTCGATCAAAGGAAAATTTGATGCGCCAAAAGTTTCGCTGATCAAAGTGACGCCCGTATCGGGCAAAAAGAAAAAATCTGGAAAAGAAAACGCAGAACAGATCAGCCCGAAAAAAGAGGCCCAAAAAAAGGCAGAAGAGGAACTGAAAAAAGGGGCGGAAAAGCTGAAAGAACAGCTAAAAAAATGGTTTTAACGTCCACACTGAAGCAAACAGGAATATGAATTATCCTTGGCCCGACCCAAAGATAATTCGCACTCCTGTTTGCAAATAAACAAAAAGCACTGATTGCAAATTTAAATTCACCGGCTTCCAAATTAATCTTTTTATAATCATTTGAAAGACCGGGGATGCTGCTGCTTTGAAACCAGACAGCAGTTTTTCATTATGTCGCTTCACTGCTTTTATCCTCTTCACGAAGACGCTCAAGCTCCTCTTGCACAGCCTCCAGCTCTTCCACATTCTGGCGAAGCACCTCCTCCTGACTTTGCAAATGAGCCGCCTGCTCCTGGCTCTTTCTCAGCAGTTCCCTTGTCATGGAAGCATTCTTCACCGAACTTACCTCTGCAGACAAGTGCTCCGCAAAATTCTGAAGAAGAATCAGTTCCTTTTCCCCAAAAGAGTGAAATGTCGCAATTTCCAAAACTCCTACCAGCTTTTCGTTGAAGATGAACGGCAAAGCCAGCAAAGCACGAGGTGAGGCTTCGCCAAGCCCCGAAGCTATGCAGGCAAATCCTTCCGGCACTTTTTCAAAATGTATCATTCTCTTTCCCCGCAACACTTGCCCGGCAATGCCCTGCCCGGCTTCGAGCGTCAACCGAAGCTCTGTCGCTTTTCCATGGGCATAGTGTGCCTGAGCCTCCAGCTTATCCTCTTCATTCAACACATACAGCACTCCCTGGCTGGCTCCGCAGTACTTAATAATAAATGCGAGCGACCTGCCGCACAGCTGCTGAAAGTTCTCTTTATTATTTCGCGTAATATCCACTAGCTGGGCTATTCCGTTATGTATTCGGTTGCGGAAACCTTCCTCTTCAGAAGCCTGCTTCAGCTGCCGCCGCATAAGCGTCAAAGCACGGGCCAGCCGATCATTCTGGCTGGAAGACTTATACTCGTAGTCAAACTTACCTTCCCCTATGGCAAGAGCAAAATCGCTGGCCTCATCCAAATTTTCCTTTAGCTGGTTGCATGCCTCAAACACTCCGACAAACTCCTGAGTTGAGGTTTCCAAACGCTCAGCATGACTTCCTTCTGCCAGCCGCACCAAAAACTTCACGATTTTGCCATTTAGAGCGAACCGTTTTTTCAATATATAAAATACATACAGGGTAGCTGAAAGCGACAGGAAAGCAACCCCCCACAGAATATTGAGCACAATTGTGAAAAATTCTTCCTGCAAACGTGAAATTTCCACGTTTTTATGCTGCATCAGCATAAGCTGCAATTCGCCTATCAGTGCCGTCATGTTGCTCTTTTCCCCTCCCGCAGAGGCAAAACGGCGCACTTCGCTCAGCAAGCTTCGTCGGACATCCAAACTTAGGTCTTCCCGGACAAACACAGCCTCCAGGTCCTTTTCAAAAGAAGTAAACTGAAAATGTTCAGACTCGCGTTCGGTCTTGTAAGTTTTGTTTCTTAAGCCTTCAAAGGCATTCTGCACATTTTCATACTGCACATTTTTCAGAATGAGCTCATTCTCTAGATGGACTTTCGAAAAATACAGATAACCGCAAATCCAAAAAATAACAGCGGATACAAATCCGCCTGCGAGCAAAATAATATTCGCCGTGGAAAATCTCTTTAAAAACATATCTTTACTAAAAAAACACTCATGAGAGCATAAAAAAATTCTGTATTACTGGATATTACTTCAGACCAACTGAAATGCCTTCCAGCTCATTATCGAGGTTGGGCTTTCACAAAAAAATCGAAGCCAAAAAATTAAAAATTATTTTCTAAAAAACGATGCCCGCACTTGCTGAACACAACAACGATTTGTTGACATTTGATTGAATACAACAACGGACAATATAACTAAATGAACAATAAATCTTTAATTTATTTATCAATAATCCAGATGATTCTCATCATGGTTAGCACCGGCAGAGCAGGACTTATCAGAAAATCACGCTTTATGATGGCGTCAGTTCAGAATTTCAAAAAAAAAGCTGATGTGATCCTTAACCACATCAGCTTTTTCCATTTCGCTTAAGTTCTTCGCTATTCCTCTAGCTCACTTTCATATTTTTTCAGCTTCTCCTGAAGCTCCTTAATTGTCTGCTCTGCATGTTTTCTGTCGGTGCGATTAAGCTGAAAACCCAGAATTCCCGTTCCCTTTTCTGAATTAATATAAAAAGGCACCTTATGCGTTTCCAAAATCACCTCCTTACCATGCACTTCAGCAAAAACCTCATCCACATGCACAGCACAGGTACCTTTGCCGCTGTCAATAATGCTATATTCCTCTGAAGAAAGCTGATGTGCCAGCTCAGGATCATGAGCAATAAACTCCCTGTCGGACAGCCCCAGCATATCCTCTTTTTTGCAATCGTGCTTATCAGTAATATACTTATTCACCAAAAACATATTCAGATCCTTATCCTTAACGAAAATTCCGATCGGCAGCTCGTCCAGGATATTGCTCACCAAGTTGCTGCTCTCTTCAGCTTTGTTCAGCAAGGCCTCCGTTTTTTTACGTTCTTCTTCCTTGATGCGCTCCAGCTCTTCGTGGGTGGCCTGCAGCTCTTCCATATTCTGGCGCAGTTCTTCCTCCTGGCTCTTGAGGTTTTCAGTCTGCATCTGACTCTCCTTCAGCAGCTTTTGGGTCAGCACTGCCGTACGAATCGAGCTAAAATCCGACGCCAGATGATCGGCCACATGCTCAAACAAACGCAGTTCCTTTTCTCCAAACTCTTCAAAAGAAGCCAGTTCGAAAGCTCCAACCAGTTGATCGTTGAAAAGCAGCGGAACCAAAATTACAGTTCGCGGTTTCGCGTCGCCAAGCCCTGAAGTAATCTGCATATAGTCTTCAGGAATCTCCCTGAGATGTATCGTCTCTTTCTCATAAATAAGCTGCCCGACTAGCCCTTCTCCTTTTTGAAAACGAGCCTTGATATATTTCTTCCGGTTATAGGCATAGCAGGCTTCTATTACCATTTCCTCATCTTCAGAAAAAGAATACATCACGCCCTGATTGCTTTTGCTGTAGCGCACCAAATGTCCCAGCGCCAAATCGCAATATGCCTGTACATCCTCCTTGCTCTCACGGGTAAGCTCAATGAGCTTGTTCATTCCCTCGTTAACCCAGTTGGCTTGCTGGTCTTTTCGAGCTACCTTCATCAGCTGATGGTGCGTCGTCAGCAAGGCATTGCCCAACAAATCATCCTTCCCGGTAGGCGCAAAGTCTGCCCCATCAGACTGCATGCCAATGGCTGAGGCAAACTCCGTCGAGCGTTGCATATTCGTACGAAGCTGATTTCCATAGCGGAATAAACTCCTAAAATCGTCGCCCGTCATCCGCAAAGGGTCAGGCAGTTTGCCCACAGAAAGCTCCTGAATGAAGCGCCCCAGTTCTTTTTTGTAAGAAATCCACCGCCTTATACTTCGAAACACCATGAAGGTAGAAAAACCGAGAATAACCAAGGCAATGACCAACAGCCAAATGCTCGCTGTCCGATACTCATCAAAACCAACTCGGATACGATTGCCCTTCAGTCGAATAATCTCCTCCTGAATTCGACCAAAGCTTTTTAGATACATTTTGTCGGACGATGCTCCATTTTCTGAGCGGAGCAAACGCTTTTGTTCTGTTAAAGCCTTTTGAACGCTTTCCTCCCCGCCATAAAGCTCCTCTGTCTTTTGGCAGTACTGTTCAAAAGTCTTGTCAATATCCAGGTCACTGAAAAGCCTTTTTCCCGTTTCCATTTGTTGTTCATATCGGAGACTCTCTTCTTCCAGAATATTTGCCATCTTATTGCTGACGTGCCGGTGAGAAAAAAATAAACCGATGAAAAGAGAAAAAACCAAAAGACTCAAGCAAATTGCCCGATTCTTCAGACTCATTTTCATAATATTCATATTACTGCGCTTTTGGGTAGTATTATTGTTTTATGCTATGAATATATAAAAACTTATATATAGAACCATGGATAAATATTTATAATAAATAAAAAATGCAGCACCAAAGGACTGCATGATAAATTTTTAAGGGGCTAAAGTAAGCCTGCAGGACTGTTCAGGCTAGCTTTTCCTTTTTCAATAGAATATTTTAAAATTAACTTCTGTCGCCTAAGGCATGGAAAATTCATTCTTCATCCGCCTTATTTCATGTATTTGCTTGGGTTTATTTTCACCCAAAAGTTCACACCCCTTAGGTCTGATTACAAAATTTTCTTCATTGCGTATGCCTCCGAAGTTCCTGTACTCCTCCACTTTGCTGTAGTTGATAAATTCCGAATGTCTATTTTCGGCTTTCCACTGATCAATCAGCTGCGGAATAAAATAAATGCCTGGCTCCACAGTAACAACATAGCCCGTTTCAAGCTTTTTGCCCAGCCGCAATGATTTGTAGCCAAATTCCAGGCGTTTTCGGTAATCAGGTGTATAGCCCACATTTTCCTCCCCCAAATCTTCCATGTCGTGCACATCAAGCCCAAGCATATGGCCCAGTCCGCACTGATAAAACAAAGTATGCGCACCGCATTCCACCGCTTCGCTTGCATTGCCCTTGGCCAGCCCAACACTTTTCAGCCCTTCAAAAAGCTTCCGGCATGTTTGCTTGTATATGTCCATGAAATACACCGAAGGCTTCAGCTGCTTAACCGCTTCAAGGTGTGAAGCCAACACAATTTCGTAAATCTCCCGCTGCTTTTCACTGAACTCCTCGCCCGCCGGAACAGTGCTTGACAAATCCCCGCAGTATCCCGTTGGCAGTTCCGCCCCTGCATCCACGAGCAGCATGTCTCCTTCCTTCAAAGTGTTTTCATATGAGGTCTTGTGCAAAATATGCCCCTGTGTCGTTACAATGCTAGGAAAAGAAAGCCGCGCGCCCTGCTCCTGGGCCAATCTGTGAATTTCTGCAGCAATTTCACTCTCCCTTCGCCCGGGCACTGCCAGCTGCATGGCCCTTCGGTGCATCCGCGAACTAAGGCTCACCGCCTCGTGCAGCTGTTCTATTTCCTCCTCGGATTTTATGCTTCGCTGCAATGCAATGGCCCTGATCAGTTCAGAAGAAACAGCTTGTTGTACCATTAAGGGATGAATACCCAAGTACTTTTGAAGTTTCAGCGTATTTTCGGGGCGATAGGGCGGCAGAAAATGGATCCTCCTCCCGCTTTTTATCGCCTTGTTCAGACATTCGGCCAGCTTGGAAAACGGCGAAGCGATATCCACGCCTGCTCTGCCAGCCAGTTCCCTTAAACTCGGAATTTCCCCTGTCCATACAATATCATCAATAGACTGCTCTTTTCCGTAAACAACCGTCTCTCCGCTGCTGACGTCCAAGGTCGCGCACAAACCCGGCTTGCTGATTCCAAAATAATACAGAAAAGTGCTGTCCTGCCTGAACGGATAGCAATTGCTGGCAAAATTAATTCCTACCTCCTCGTTCCCGAGCAAAAATACAATTCCCTGAGACACACGGCTCATCAGCTTCGCGCGCCGGGCTACATAAGTGGTTTTACTGAATGCAAACATATTCGGTATGGCTTTATTTTCTAAATTCGGAATAACATTGCCCTCTTAGCCGCGATTCGGTGAAAGCTGTTCCAAGCAAAGCGATGGCGATTTTTCGCTGGCAATTTCCGATACCAGCTTGCCCGTTACCGGGCCAAGGCTCAGCCCCATCATCGAATGGCCAGTAGCCGCGATCAGGTTTGGAACTGCCTCGCTTCTACCGATATACGGCAGCCCGTCCGGCGTGCACGGCCGAAGACCGCTCCACGCTAGCTGCTGTGAGAGTTTTTCATAGCTGAATTGCGGCAAATAGTCGGATACGGATTTCAGCAACCCGCGCAGCCTTGTTTTGCTAACAGACAAGTCCTGGCCGGAAAGCTCCATGGTGCCCGCAATCCGCAGCGCGCTGTTCATAGGCGTCACGGCAGCCTTGGCTTCGCACAATAAAGAAGGAGTCCGCAGCATATGCTCCGGTTTCTGCATAGTTATGCTGTAGCCTTTTCCGGCCATCAGCGGCATATTTATCTTCAGCTTCCGAGCCAGGGAGGAGCTTAAAGCGCCGGCAGCCAACACAAACTCATCGGCCATGTATTCGCGTCCGTCCTCCAAAATCGCCTTGGTGATTCTGCCGTTTTTTGTAACAAAATCTTCCACACAAGCATGCTCAATCACTTCAGCTCCTTTATTAATAATTATTTTTAATAGAGCCTGATTAAACTCGTCGGGAATTACATGCGCATCGCCGGGATAATACGCGCCTCCCAGCACGTTCAGTTCAGTATCGGGCTCCATATCCTGCACCTGACTGGCAGAAAGCAACCTTGCATCAATCCCCAAACGGTTAGCCATTTCACAGACTCTTGCTTCCTCTTCCCTTGTTTGTTTTTCTTTGAAAAGCATCATCAGCCCGCGCTTACCCATCTCAAAAGGCGCCCCTTCTTTTTTGATTTCTTCAAAAAGCCGGTAACTGCTCAGATTCAAATCCCGGATGATTTCAGCGCTTTTCTCTACATGGCGCGCATTGGCTGAACGATAGAACTTCCAAACCCAGGAAAGCAACCGTAGATCAAGACGGGGCTTGATAAAAAAAGGACTCTCGGAGCTGAGCATCCACCTCAGCCCATTCGCAATCACTCCGGGCGAAGCCAGAGGCACAAAATGGCTGGGCACAATCAGGCCCGAATTGCCTTTCGAACATGCTTGAGCAACTTCTTCCTTTTCAAGCAGCAGCACCTGATGCCCTTCTTTCAGAAGATAATACGCCGAACAAAGTCCTGCGATTCCGCCTCCGATAATTGCTGTTTTTTTCTTGCTCATATCCGTACAATTCTCAATCACAACAACTGAAAACCATGGGCATAGGGATCATCCTCATCATCAATGAATATATTGCTGTAGCCCGTCACTTTAGCCCATCCGTCTATGCTTGGCACAATCGCCGGATATTCGCCAACCTTGGCAAGCTTCTCTACCTTTCCTATAAACTTGCTCCCAATAATACTCTCATGAATAAAAGTGCTTCCTTTGTGCAGACGGCCTTTCGCCGCAAGCTGAGCCATTCGCGCCGATGTTCCCGTGCCGCAAGGCGAGCGGTCAATGGCTTTGTCGCCGTAGAACACCGCATTTCTGCCGTTGGAAGATTCATCCAATGGCTTGCCTGTCCAAAGTATATGGCTCAATCCGGAAATGCGTTCGTCTTCCGGATGGACAAAAGAATATTGCCTGTTGAGCCGGGTTCTCAGCTCCCGGCTCAGCTGCACCAGCTGGCCGGCCGTAAAATCCTGCATCCCCGGAAAATTCTTCTGTGGATCAACAACTGCATAAAAATTACCGCCGTAGGCCACGTCAACCTTCAGCTCACCCAATTCGCTGCTCTCGACCGGCAGTCCTTCGCTGTGCAAAAAAGCCGGAACGTTAGTCAGCTTCACCGACTTCACCTTCTTCCCTTCCTTTGTGTATTCAATATGCACCAAGCCCGCAGGAGTCTCCATTCGCACATGGCCCGGCTCCCTGGGATTAATTAAGCCTTCTTCAACAGCAACCGTTATGGTACCGATCGTCCCGTGCCCGCACATGGGCAAACAGCCGCTGGTTTCGATAAACAGCACCGCCACATCATTGGCCGGATCATGAGGCGGATACAAGATGCTCCCGGACATCATGTCGTGTCCGCGTGGCTCGAACATCAGCCCCGTGCGAATCCAATCGTATTCCCTAAGAAAGTGCGCCCGCTTTTCCATCATATTCGGCCCCTGCAAAGGAGGTCCACCTCCTGCCACCACCCTTACCGGATTTCCGCAGGTGTGAGCATCCACGCAAAAAAAAGTTTTTCTAGCCATTATTTTGGATTAATCCTGATTTGAAAGCCAAATCATTTTTAAAAAAAATTGAAAAAAACTCACTTACTTTACATATAAAATTAAGCACTTCATGCTAATTATTATTTTCATTAGTTAAAAAATTTCAGCAATTAACCGGTTAATTTTCAAGACATACAGCAGCTAAAGCAATGTCTTTACTGTAAAACCAGGTTATGATTATTCAACTGCCTTTCAGCCACCAGCTGCGCAGCCGCCAAATCCTCCAGCGCATGACCGACTGACTTGAATAAAGTAATGTCTCCGGCAAAGCTCCTTCCAGACGTTTGCCCGCGCGTCAATGAATACAAATCGCCGCAAACATGGCCCATGTCAATCACACCTTTCTGAAGCGGAATTGCCAAATCGCCTCCCTCCCTGGTTCCGCCGATTGTATCCACATAAACTCTGGACCGAATAACGGCCCTGCTGTCGCACTCGCACATATCCGGACGATACGCGCCTACCAGATCCAGGTGCTGCCCGCCCCGAAGCCATTCCCCTTTCACGAGCGGCGTCTTGCTCAGCGTAGCGCAGGAAACAATGGAAGCTTTCGGCACCTCCTCCCTCAGGTTGCGGGCTTTCGTTATCTGAACATCCGGAAATTCACCTTGCAGCTTTTTCGACAGCTCTGCGGCCTTGTCGCTGGATCGTCCCCATATTTTTACTGTACGCAGACTGCGCACAGCCAGATGAGCACGAACCAGCTCAGGAGCCAAAGCGCCGGTTCCGACCATCAGCAACGAAGAAGCGTCCTTCCGGGAAAGATACGATGACGCCAAAGCGGATGCCGCAGCCGTGCGTCTGGCCGTCAGTGTCTTTGCCTCCAATATCGCTGCTGGCTTGCCTTTGTGCGCATCAAAAAGCAGGTAGAAGCCCTGAATAGCCGGCAAACCGTATCGGCCATTGTTCGGCGAAACCGTAACCACCTTTACCCCCAGATGCTTTCCGGCCTCCCAGGAAGGCATCAGCAACAAAGTCGAGTCTATGCCTTCCTCAGGATTCTCGTACTCATGATGGTGCCTGGCCGGGACAGTGCATCCGATGCGGAAAGCCTCCCGCAGTTTTTCAATCAAACTCGGATAATCCAGCGATTTAAGTATTTCTTCCCGCGTAATGTATATCATTATTCTTAAAACACAGCCTGCATATTTTTATAAAAAAGAAATTCAATTTCAGCTTTTTTAACAGCAAAATACTGGAAGTTTTCCTAAGCGTTCATTTCATATAAAAAACTCTAAACAAGAGGCTTTCTAGTATATCTATTATCCACCAGACGGAGAATGCCCGCCGGATTTTCATCTTTGAGTTCTTCGGGCAGCAAAGCCTGGGGCCAGTTCTGATAGCTCACCGGCCGGACAAAGCGGCGAATCGCTCCTGTTCCCACCGAAGTAAATCGCGAATCTGTTGAGGCCGGATAAGGCCCTCCGTGCTGCATGGCATTGCAAACCTCCACGCCTGTAGGCACACCATTGAAAATCAGCCGCCCCGAACGCTCAGTCAAAAGGTTAACCGCTTCTTCGTACTGCACCATTTCAAGCTCTTCCGCCATAACGGTTGCCGTCAGCTGCCCTTCCAGCACAGCTATTGCCTTCAGAAGTTCCTCCCTGCTATTGTACACTACCAACAGCGAAAACGGTCCGAATACTTCTTTATGCAGACGAGGATTCTCCAAAAAGACCTCGGTTGCGACAGCGGCTACTGTCGGCAACCCCTCAATATTTTCCGACTGCGCAGGCACAACAGACTGCCCTACCAGATAAACTCCGCGCTTTGCAAGAATCTCCGAAAGCCCTTCATTATAGCCTGTCCAGGTTTTGTCGTTAAGCATTCGGGCAGGCACGACAGATTCAATCTCATTTGCCAAGGCTCCGGCAAAACGCTCAAACGATTTCCCGTTTGGCACCAGCAGCACCCCAGGGTTCGTGCAGAATTGTCCCGCTCCCATTGTTATGGATCCTGCATACATGCCAGCCAGCTCCTCTGCTCTTCGCTCCAAAGCCTGAGGCAAAATCAACACTGGGTTTACACTTCCCATCTCGGCGAAAAACGGAATAGGATGCTCCCTGCTGGCTGCCAGATCAAACAAAATCCGCCCGGCTTGCTCGGAGCCCGTAAATCCCACCGCCTGGCAAAGCGGATGCTTCACTATTGCCTGTCCTGCCTTCTTTCCGCTAGCCTGCGCCATTAAGAGGACTCCCTTCGGCATTCCGGCTTGCTCGGCTGCCCGTTCGATAGCCCCGGCCACCAGCTCGCTGGTTTGTGGATGCCCTTCATGCGCTTTCACCACAACGGTATTGCCGCCAGCCAAAGCTGAAGCTGTGTCGCCGCCGGCCACAGAAAACGCCAACGGGAAATTGCCGGCGCCGAATACTGCCACCGGCCCCAAAGGCCTCAATATTTTACGTATATCTGCTTTGGGTACAGGCTTGCGTTCAGAATCCGACGTATCTATAACAGCCTCGCACCACGAACCTTCACGAATCAAATCGGCAAACAGCTTAAGCTGTCCTACAGTCCGCCCTCGCTCTCCGAATATCCGCCCTTCAGGCAGTCCGGTCTCTTTCATTGCCGTCCGCAACAGTTCATCACCCAGTGCAATAATTTCTTCGCCTATCGCCTCCAGGAACATCGCACGCCTTACTGCCGGAACATTTCTGTATGTCTGAAAAGCCTGCCATGACAATTCCATTAGTTCATGCACCCGGAGAAAATCCGGATCCTCAACTGTCAGTTTGTTTTTTAGTAATGTATCCATGAAAAAAAGAATTTTTGATCATTTCGAACTGCACTAAAACTCCGTCTTTGCTTTGGGCATTAACATTACCCCCTCTATATACCACATGAATTAACAAAGGCACCCAATTTTTTACAACAGATAATACGCCGAATGGCAAACATAAAAAAATGCGCCCTCAAAGGCCGATGAAACTACTGAGCTTTAAAAAACGCAAATTCAAAAACTCTGCCTGCCTGTAAAACGTAAGCCATTTACTTGAAAGCCTTATGCAGGAAAATGCGAGGGCGCCTCTACCGCCGGCAGTTTTGGGCGCTTGGCAAGGCCTCGGTTAATTACTTCCAGAATCCTTTCCCTTTCTTCCCCTACCAACGGCAGCCGGGGCGGGCGCACATACTCAGTTCCTATACCCGCGGCCACTTCCGCCAGCTTAATATACTGCACGAGTTTCGGGTGGATGTCCAGCTCCAGCAAAGGCAAAAACCAACTGTAAACGGCAAGAGCCTCCTCATGTCTTCCGGCCTTAATAAGATTAAAAATTGTCACCGTTTCGGCCGGAAAAGCGCAGACTAACCCCGCTACCCAGCCATCAGCCCCCATCATTAACTCTTCAGCGGCCAGCGTGTCTACACCGCAAAGAATTTTATACCGGTCCCCGAAAGCGTTTCTCAACCGGGTTACATTGGAAACATCGCGAGTAGACTCCTTAATCGCCTCAATATTCGGACAATCCGCCAACTCCCGAAACATGTCTACAGTCACCTCGATTTTGTAGTCCACCGGATTGTTGTAAATCATAATCGACAAGTCGGTTGAAGCAGCCACCTCCTTAAGATATGTGACTGTTTCCCGAGCGTCAGCCGCATAGCGAAGCGGCGGCAAGAGCATCAGGCCGTTAGCTCCGTAAGATTTAGCCTTTGCGGCCGCCTGTATGGCCCCTTTAGTGGTTTGTTCTGAAATATTGAGCACAACAGGCACCCTTCCGGCTGTATGGCGGACGGCCGCCTGTACCAGTGCCGTTTTTTCCTGAGCCGACAAGGTGCTTGCCTCTCCGAGGGTTCCTCCCAATACAAGACCGCTCACTCCTGCGTCGAGCTGCGCATCCAAGTTCAGGCGGAATGCATCGAAATCCAGCTGGTCATCGGCTGTGAATTTTGTTGTAACAGCCGGAAAAACTCCTTTCCAGTTCATACTAATACCAATTTAAAAATGCAAAAACACTGTGTTTGACAACGAACGGACAAACAGCCTTCAGAAGCGCCGGGCTGAATTCCCGGCGCCACTATGTATCCGGGCTTCCCGCGCTGAAGATCTCATGGAACACAGCGCCGTCGCATGCAGGTTATACCGCATAAAAATTGCCCTGCTCTCGTTGTGCACTCAGTTTTTTCACTGAAGATTTTACCTAGATATCTGGCATTTTCCCCACAAAGTAACATCAAAAAAAATCAATTATCCTTCACTATTTTATCCAATAAATAATAAATATTCGCAGAAGAAATTCCAAAACTATTATTTATTTGCTATAATAGTATATGAAAAAACCTTTACTATTCAAGATACCGACATCCGAAAAAGAATCCTTTCGGGTGCAGCTTGACGATCAAGCCTATTTTTACGACCCTTTGCACTTTCATCCTGAACTGCAGCTTACCTATATTGTAGAAGGGACAGGCACCTTTTTTATTGGCGACCATATTCAAAATTTTAAGGCAGGAGATGTCATACTGATAGGCTCGAATCTGACACATGTTTTCAGAAACGAAAAGGCCTATTATGAAGAGGGATCGACGCTCCGGGCAAAAGCCATTTCGGTTTTTTTTACGGAGACTTCTTTCGGAGAAAAATTTTTCTCGCTTCCGGAAGCTTATTTAATCAAAAGGCTGCTGCAAAAATCCGTGCGCGGCTTGATGTTCAAAAAAGTTGCCCGCCAGAAAATTGCTTCAAAAATGCGCGTGCTCTATCAGAAAGAGGGATTCGACCGCATGCTCTATTTTCTGGAATTGCTGCAGGAAATGGCACGGACTGAAGACATTGAATTTTTATCGAGCATAGGCTATTCACGCTACCTGCGCGAATCTGACAGCAAAAAAATCAACGACGTGTTCGAATTTGTCCTGGCCAATTTTTCCAAGCCTATAAAACTGCAGGAAGTTGCCGATATCGCCAACATGAGCGTTACTTCTTTCTGCCGCTATTTCAAACTGCGCACACGAAAAACTTTTTCACTTTTCCTCAACGAAATTCGCGTAGGCCACGCCTGCAAGCTCCTGAAGGAAAACCAGTTCAATATTTCGGAGATTTGCTACGAATGCGGCTTCAACAACATATCGAACTTCAACAGGCAGTTTAAAGCCATTACGGACTTTACGCCTACTGAATACAAGAAAAGATACACCAACAACTAAACCGACTGCCTATACGAGCTAATGCTACTAAAACACAACAAGAGGGTAAACGCCCTCTTATTTTTTGCTAACCAACAAAAGCCCGCCAAAAATAACCGCCATACCCGCAAAGTGCTGTACCGATAATATTTCACCGTCCCAAACGCCCCATATTACCGCAACAATCGGTATCAGATAAGTTACAGAACTTGAAAAAACCGGCCCGGCCAACTGCAGCAGCTTGTTGAACAATACAAGCGCCATGGCCGTGCCCACAATGCCCAGAATAGCCAAAAAACCCAGAGCAGTCAACGCCTCCTGACCGGCGGCTGAAAAGTGAGTTGCAAAATCGGTAGCTCCGAACAGATAGCCAACGGCAAAAGGAAGAACGCTCCCCAATGCAAAAGCAGTGATAACAAGCGGTCTAAGACCTTCGAGATAATATTTGAGAATGTTGGCCTGAATGCCATAACAAAGAGTAGCCAGCACAATAAGCAACGCATACAAATTGACACCCGACAAACTGCCGCCGCTGCCGGCGAAAATCAAAAGCGCCGAGCCGACGAAACCAATGAGAATTCCCAGAAACTGGTTGCGGGTCACTCTGGCCCTAAAAAACCACAACCCCATTAAGATTACGAACAAAGGCGTAAGCCCGTTAAGCACTCCGGCAAGAGCGCTGTAAATATGCTGCTGGGCTGTCGCGAAAAGAAAAGCGGGAATCAAACTCCCAAGCAACCCCACTGCCAGCAAGGGTTTAGCATGTTTTAAATATTCAGAAGAAAACTTCCTTATCGTCACAGGCAGCAGCACTCCTCCCGCAAAGATTACCCGAAGCGACGCCACTTCCTCCGGCGTATACACCTGCAGCGCTTTCTTCATGAGGATAAACGAACTTCCCCAAATCAGAGACAAAAATGCCAAAAGCAGCCAGGGAAGCGCTGCTTTCATTAAAGATTCTTGCTTCAGCTCAAGGCTGGCCGTCTTTTTAGTCATGTTTGATTGTTTCCTGATAGTGCTCGGCAAACTTGTCAACAACGCCGTCCAATAGATCAAAAACCTCTGCCGGCTCCAAGGACTGCACTAGCTTCATGCGGGTTGGTTTAAAATCCCTGATGCCTTTGAAGTAATTTGTGTAATGTCTGCGCATTTCCAGCATTCCCTGCCTTTCGCCTTTCCATTCAATCGAAAACTGCAAATGCTCTTTCGCCACGTCCACTCGCTCCTGCAAAGTCGGCGGCGGCAGCAATTCGCCGGTTTTCATGAAATGCTTGACTTCCCGGAAAATCCACGGATAACCAATGGCCGCCCGGCCTATCATAATCCCGTCCACTCCGTACTTCTGTCTGTACTCCATCGCTTTCTGCGGGCTGTCGATATCGCCGTTGCCGATGATGGGAATGTGAATGTCCGGATGATGCTTCACTTCGGCGATCTTCGTCCAGTCGGCAACTCCTTTGTACATTTGCTTGCGCGTCCGTCCGTGAATAGTCAGCGCCTGAATGCCGACATCCTGCAAGCGCTTGGCCGCCTCCAGAATTTTGATACTGTTTTCATCCCATCCCAATCGGGTTTTCACCGTCACGGGCAGGTTTACCTGCTTGACAATCTCTTCGGTCATTTTCTGCATCTTGGGCAGATCCTGCAGAATACCTGCTCCCGCGCCTTTGCCCGCTACTTTTTTGACCGGGCATCCGTAGTTGATGTCGATCAGCTCCGGGCCCGCCTGCTCGGCAATTGCCGCGGCCTCTCTCATCGATTCGATTTTGTCACCGAATATCTGAATGCCAATAGGCCGTTCGTAATCGAAAATGTCCAGTTTCTGAAGGCTCTTGGCCGCGTCGCGGATGAGTCCTTCAGCCGAGATAAACTCGGTATACATCAGATCCGCCCCGTTCTTTTTGCATACCGCCCGAAACGGCGGATCGCTTACATCCTCCATAGGAGCCAATAACAATGGAAATTCATCAAACACAATATCACCAAACTTTACCAAAGCTATCTATCTTTAATTAATATGACTTATATTCGAGTTTTCTAACGACTGTGCCGTTTAATTATTTCATAAAAAAATTCGATTAGGCACACAGTGCCAAAACCGAACGAGAGACCTCTCCCGCAAACGGCAACCCAGTCAGACATAACCCATTTAAGAACAAATCATGTCTATAAAATCGAGCAAAAATAAGGTATTCCTAACTGTTTTTTCTGATTTCCCGCAATTTATTTCCCCCTTTATGTTTCTAATCGGGGGAATGTTATTCGTAGGACCGGTTGTCGGAATGCTGGCAGCGCTCCCGTTTCTTCCTCACAACTTGGAAGCCATCAAACACTTTTTACTAACTCCAACACAAAAGCCTGTCTACAAAAACGCATTCCTTATCCTTCAGGCAGGCAACTCGCTGGGCTGGCTAATACTCACTCCCTGGCTCTATCTGCGGGTCGTCAAGAAAACAAGCTTACGCTCGTGCTTCAAGCGCTTCGCGCCGCTGCCCCGCCCGCTGCTCCTCACGTTCATTCTCGGCATCATGGTCATGATCGTCAACTCGCCAGTAATCGAGTGGAACAAGCAAGTGCACTTTCCCGAATTTATGTCGGGCTTCGAGCAATGGGCCCGCGCACAGGAAAACATGCTTGCCAGAGTAACCGAACTCCTTACCCAGTTCGACTCGTTCGGTCAGTTCATTCTGGCCTTTGCCGTCATCTCCCTCATAGCAGGCTTCGCCGAAGAATTCTTTTTCCGAGGCGTTCTCCAGAAACATCTCCAGCAGTACTTCAATCCGCACGCAGCCATCTGGACAACCGCCATCTTATTCAGCGCCATTCACTTGCAGTTTTTCGGCTTCGTTCCGCGCATGCTATTAGGTGCTTTCTTCGGATATCTTTATTACTATTCAGGCTCGCTCTTTTACCCAATGTTTGCCCATGCACTCAACAACGGCGCCTCGGTTTTCTTTGTCTATATGATCCAACAGTCCGGCAATCCGCAACCCGCAGCTGAAGAGCCTTCATTCCCTCTGTATGCAAGCGCACTCGCCTTCTTTTCTGTCATTATCCTGTTTTTTTATTATAAAAAATACTGGACAGAACTTATGGTAAGGACAGAAAAAAATATTTAAATTGAACAAATCATAAAGAAACAGCCCATCGGGCTTTCTTTTTTCTTTCCGCATCCTGGTGTCTCCACGGATGCTTTTTTTTCACTTAATATCACTGCCATGAAAGAGCTCTCTGTCCAGCCCCTGGAAAACACTCCCGTAAAAGAAATCGCAGCATGTTTTACCCAAGCCTTCGAAAATTATTTTTTCCATGTAGACATGACCGAAAAAGTGCTATGTGAAAAGATTCTCCACGAGCAAATTTCGCTGAAAGACTCCATGGGATGTTTTCACGGTGAAGAGCTTGTCGGTTTTACGCTAACTGCGGTTTACCGAGACAAGGCCTACAATGCAGGAACGGGCGTGCTCCAGGAGTTCCAAAGACACGGCATCAGCTTTCTGCTGTTCAAAGCGCTTAAGCCGCACCTGAAAAAGCTGGGCGTAAAGCACTACCAGCTGGAAGTTATCGACGAAAACTTTCCGGCGGTTCGGGCTTATAAAAAGCAGGGACTCCACATCGACCGGACGCTCCTTTGCTACAAAGGCATTTTCTCAGCAAAATCCCCAAAGCCCAACGGGAAAAAAAACGAGTCCTCTTCTGCTCCTTCTCTGCCCTTGGTAGGAAAACCTAGCTGGCAAAACAATCCGGAAACATCGCGCAAGCCTGGTTTTAACCTGAACAGTTCTAACGGAAAACACACGCTGGGCTGCTCGTCCGGCCGTATTCACTATCTTGCCTCCAGCGATCCCCGCCAGTTCGCCGACGCCCATTCCGAACTGTCTGCCATGCTCGGATCCATTTCCCAAAACGGTGAGTGGCTGGCCACAAATGTCGGCGAAGAAAACGAGCAACTAATCAAATTTTTAGAAAACAACCAATTCCGCATTTTCACCAAACAATACGAAATGAGCTGCAAAATCCAATAGTGTCCAGTATTGTATGAATATCAGCTATCAGGTGTCCGATTTCAGAACAAATTTTTGATTACGCCCTTTCTCAGCCTCGCAACCAATTGATTTACAGCTGATTGTATTTTTTGGTTTGAGTTTGGTATCTCCATAGTCAAAAGTATTTGACTTAAATTATCAAACACCATAACAATGAAATCGACAAACCAAAAAGTAAATGTATTAGTCTTTGTCCTCAGCCTGATTGGCGTATTTTTTCTTAGCAGCCAGCTTGCTGCTCAGCCGACAGACAAGCAAAAAAAGAAAGTCAAGAAAACGGAACAGACTTGCAATACAGAAGAAGCAAAAGCGGATTCACTGATGCTGGATTTAGCATCCGAACTCGATATGGAAGAAAAATATTTTGTACTCAATGATAATCTTGAAGTTGTTTTTGAAGGCAGCCAGAAAGAGTTTCAGAAAAAATACAACTCGCAGTCAGTTGACCTGCTTCTTAAAACGGACAACGAGCACTACTATGTGCTATAGCTTAAAATAAATCCTCCTTTGAATAAGGCTGTTCTACTCGAATTGAAGGAACAGTCTTTTTTTGTTTTTAAAGCAATACTTTTCTCGCCCCCGCTTTCATTTCGGAACACACCTAAGTTGAGCAGGACTGCGGCTCATCCTTTTGCATTCCGATCCCTGCAACACACAGCCTGTGCAAATATTTAAGCAAAAAAAAGAGGCTGTTCTTTTGAAACAACCTCTAAAGCTGTGATTCGGCTGGGGCTCGAACCCAGGACCCTCTCCTTAAAAGGGAGATGCTCTACCAACTGAGCTACCGAATCAACACTGTTTTACCCTTACGGACTTCTCCGAAATATTCGTGGGGCCTACTGGATTCGAACCAGTGACCCTCTGCTTGTAAGGCAGATGCTCTGAACCAACTGAGCTAAGGCCCCGATTATATCGTGATTCGGCTGGGGCTCGAACCCAGGACCCTCTCCTTAAAAGGGAGATGCTCTACCAACTGAGCTACCGAATCAAGGCTTGTTTTTTTCCAACACGAAAAATTTGTTTTTGTATATCTCATTTCCGTAATTGGACTGCAAATGTAGTAGGTTATGATGGAAACGCAAAGAATACGAGGGAAAATTATCAAAATATTATCAGTCTTATTTTTTTTCACTTTACAAGCATTTGGAAATCAGCCAAATGAAAAAAAACTAAAGGAGGCCGACGTCTTGTTTCAAAAGCAGAAGTACATGGAGGCTCTTAAGAAATACGAACAGCTGATGCAGGAAAAGGGTTCCGCCAGTCCGAGCATGTTGCTTAAAATGGCTTTCATACAGGAAGGGCTTGGAGAATATGATCAATCTCTATATTATTTAAATTTGTACTATTCAAAGTCACCCGAAATTGGAGTGCTTGAAAAAATGCAGTCTATCGCAGACAAGGAACATCTCGAAGGATACGACTTCAGCGACAAGAGTTACTTTATGAACGGCTATCTGAAATACAAAACCGAAGAAACCCTTTTTCTGCTGATTTTAGCGCTGGCCTTTACGGCTGTTTTTTATATTTATGCCGTAAAATTCAAAACCAAAAAGATTTCGTGGGCTGTTGCCTCCCTGTCAATGCTCGTTCTTCTGCTCGCGCATGTTAACATGTTTCAGTCCGAAAACCATGTTATCCTGCTGGCAGACGAATCACCGCTTATGGCCGGGCCCTCATCGGGCGCCCAGATGATCAGCGAATTAGACAAAGGCAACAAGCTGAAAATCACCGGTGAAAAAGACGTATGGTACCAAGTGGAATGGAACGGAGAAAAAGGTTATATTAAGAAAAGCAACGGAAAGCGCGTACTGTAAGCACAGCCCTGCAAACGATCCCGTTTACAGCAATTATACAAAAACCTGAATACTGCCCTGAACAAAAACGGGCGGTATTTTTTTGCTCAAAACATTTTAATTTTTTTATTTATTCAAATAGCTTGCTTCAGCTGACTTCCCGCTGCCCTGTCGCCGGAAAAACAAACGCTTGTATATTATTCAAGCTATAAGCTATTTTTTGATCAAGCCAAAGCATACAGCCAGTAATAAAATTCAAACATTCAATTTTTATATTTTTTTAACATGAAGCGACATTACATTTTTAAAGTCACGTTGTTTGCCCTCATCTTCTTATGGGGAAGCCGGCAAACGGCGACGGCACAAACTATTGACCCTAGAGCCAAAGATGCCGTTTTCCAATTATTCGACCACATGGGCGGCGCTAACTGGAAAAGAAACAACAACAGACAAACGCTTTGGAATCAAGCAAAAAACAACACGCACAGTCCTAAAATAACAGTAAACGGAAGAAGCTCAGGAAAAGGAAAACAGATTGATCTCTTCGACTTTTCGAATAATGGACTAGCAGGAGACATGCCTGAATCCGTATTTTTATACACCGCCGACGAGTATTCTGACACTCCTAAGCCGTGGATGAAATGCCCCTCCAGATTCAGACAAAATAATAAAAAGTTTGACTTAGGACACAACAGCATTACCTCTATCCCTTCTCAAATAATATACATTAACTGCGGACAACCTCATAATGTATATCTGGACCATAACAAACTAACAAAATTCACTGCTAAGCCTAATAAGCATAATGACTTTTATCAATCATTCGGCTTTAACGGGGTACTAGACATAAGCAACAATGAAATAGAGAGAATTTCAAAAAGCGATATAAGACACAAAGACGAAACAGGTATTGGGGCTTATAACGCTATTGGCTCCGGGATAAAGCATATTGACATTTCCAACAACCGAATGAATTTTACGTCAATTATTGAATTCTCTAATTTAGCTGTATCCGGGGCCAATCAATCTAGATTATCATGGAAAAAAACCTTCAACAAGCATGAGGACAGCATCCGCTGTTTTCCTCAAAAACCTTTAGGAAGTATTGTACCGAAAGTTGAAAAAAACGCGGGGGAGTCTCACACGCTTTCCTTCAGCCTGCCGCACAGAGACAATGTGTACCACTGGGCGCTCAACGGCAAAGAGGTACCGCTTTCTGAAGGGAAAGAATATACTGTCGAAGGAATCAGCGAAAGCAAAGCGGGGATTTACAATTGCTGGATTACCAACCCTGCCTACCCGGGCAAGCGTCTTGAAAGCAAAGACTTTGAAGTTTGGCTAAGCAAAACAGGAAACCATGCACCCTCGGACTTAAATTTAAGCGTAAACAAAGCCGTAGTAGGCACAAAACCCATGAGCATCGTCGGCGAGTTTTCAGGTACCGACCCCGACAACGACGCTGTATACTACCGCCTGCTGGAAGACCCTAAGTACCCTGACAATTACTCATTCAAAATCCAGAACGGAAACACGCTGATATCATCTGAAGACTTGTTCGACCGTCCGACAATTTCAGAATACAAAATATTTGTTGAAGCATAAGACGTTCATGGAGGAAAAAAAA
>JAKSBZ010000114.1 GCA_022360875.1 Cytophagales bacterium
CAGTTTAGATTAAATAATATATTTTGACTCAATAAATAATTAAAGACTCTTAATGTCCAGGTCAAAAGAATTTTTTTCTTCTGAACACCCTTGACATGATCTTTTTTATTTTTGGAGCGGAAGACGAGGTTCGAACTCGCGACCTACAGCTTGGAAGGCTGTCGCTCTACCAGCTGAGCTACTTCCGCTTGGAAAATTGAGTGGGGGGAGCAGGATTCGAACCTGCGAAGACATAAGTCAGCGGATTTACAGTCCGCCCCAGTTGGCCACTTTGGTATCTCCCCAACGTCTCCGAACAGTCACAAGTCACACCTGGCTCATACTAATCGGAATGCAAAGGTAATGGCTTTTTTCCATTTGTCAAACATTTGAAAAAAAAATTAAACCTCCTACAAAATCAGACAGATAGCTTCTGATTTTACAGAAATTCCCGTTCTCATCCGGATAAAAACACTCCGCATCAGTCCGCCTCTTCTCTCATGCTTTTGTAAAATTCAAGCACTTCATCATTTTTCTCATTCCTCACAATTTCATCCAGCATCCCCTCCAAACCATCAACCTCCAGAAGCTGAAGAAACTGAAAGGCAGTCAAACGCAGCTCCGCTTTTGAGTGATTCAGAGCCACTTGCTTTAAAAAGCCCGCGCTCATTTGCTTCTGTATTTCAGGCGCTTCAAGCATTAGTTGCCCCATTAGCTGCAAGAGGTACCACTGCCCAACATCCTTCTGGCGGCCGTACTTCTCTACAAACCAGCCGTAACGCGAAAATTCTTTTTTCTCAATAAAAATATTGGCCAAAGCCAGCACGACATTCAGATTATCTTCCGAAGCAAGGGAGTCAGCCACCTGCATCAAATCCGCAGGGCTGGACTGAGCGTACCCCATAACGGCAGCTCCTAAAACGGAATATGAGCTATCGGCCAGCGAGTGCTTAAACAAACCTGCATGCTTCGGCGCCAGGCCCCGCTCCATCAAAAAACTAAGGGCCGATGCTCGAAGAGCGGGCTCCTTTTCCCGGCTCGCCATACCAATTATCCGATTCACAACCTCAGCGCTCAGCTCCGGAGCTTTTTCCAAAGTCGTCACTGCAAACTCCCTAATAGTCGGCGACTCATCCTCCAACACTTTCTCAAAGTACCCAAAGTCCTGTATACTATCGCCCCAGGCGTCAATCAATCCATTAAGCGCACGAACACGGGTAATGAAATCGGCGCCGTCTTCATATTGCTTTTTCCACTGCTCCGGCACTTGTCTTACTTCTATCTGAGCAAGCAAACGCTGCTCGGAATCAAAAACCACATGATCGGGCGCTTGCTCCGCCCCGATCCGGAACACTTCTTTCTTCTGCGAAACCACCAGCGGCTCCTCAATCACCTTACCGTCCCTCCAAAGCTCAACATGCACAGGAAGCATAAACAAAGGCACCGCTTCCAAATCTTGTTTTTGCTCAACCGTCAGCTCCAACTCTTTCTGCTCCTCATTGTAAGTATAAGAAACCTCCAGCTCAGGATGCCCTTTGGACAAAAACCACTGATTGAAAAACCAATTCAAATCCAAGCCCGTGGTTTTCTCAAAAACCAGACGCAGATCATGCACTTCCACCGACTGAAAGGCATTATCCTTCAGATAAGATGAAAGCGACGCAAAGAAAGCTTCGTCGCCCACTATGCCGCGAAGCATATGCAGTACACGACCGCCCTTATTGTAAGAATGCGCGTCGAACATGTCTTCGCGGTCAGCATAGTGAAACCGGACCAAGTCTTTCGGCTCTTGGTCCGCTTCGGCAAAGTACCCCTCCATCTCTTCCAAGTGAAGCTCGTCGGCTTTGTCTTTTCCGTATTTATACTCATACCATAGATACTCCGAATAATTGGCAAATGCCTCGTTCATCGTCAAGTTCGACCACGACTCGCAGGTCACCAAATCCCCAAACCACTGGTGAAACAACTCATGGGCTATTATTTTTTCCCAATTGTGGTCGACCAGCTCTCGTTTTTTTGTATGCAGCTGCCCCATAAAAACCGAAGCAGTAGTATTCTCCATGGCTCCGGAAACAAAGTCGTGCACCACTACCTGTGAGTATTTCTGCCAAGGAAACGGATAGTCCAGCTTGGCAGAGAAAAATTCTATCATCTCGGGCGTATTGCCAAAAATCGCCCGAGCATCTTCTGCATACTCCGGATCCACGTAGTACTTCAAATCAAGATCCCGCCACTGGTCTTCTATAACCGCAAAATCCCCAACCGCCATCATAAACAGATAGGGCGCATGAGGCTTATCCATCTTCCAGTAATCAGTGCGGGTTTGGTCATTATTAAATTTCGAATAAACCAGTACCCCGTTAGAAAGCGTCTTGAAAGGCTCCTCGACAGTAATAAACATTTCCTGAGTCGTGCGCTCGTTGGGACTGTCAATCGTCGGAAACCAGCAAGAGGCCGCCTCTGTCTCTCCCTGCGTCCAAAGCTGGGTCGGCTTGCCGGTCTGCGTGCTGTCCGGATTAATAAAATACAGCCCTTTATCAGACGTAATAGCCCTGCTGCCTTTCACCTCAATATCATTCGGATTAGCCGTATAACTAATCTGGATTTCAATTTTTTCTTCCTTTGTAAACTTTCTACCCAAATCTATGACCAGCTTTCCCTTGCTCTTTTGGTACTCATAAGAGAGCGCCCGAGGCTCATCGCCCGGGAACTTCACCTCATGAATATCGAACTGCTTGGCGTCGAGCGTCAGGAAACGCTGCGGATAAAAATACGGTCTCAGCAACAAAACCGCCGTCCCATCAAGCTGCTGGGTCTTCCAAACAGGACGAACCTCCAGCCTGGTATGCAGCAAATCAAAAACCCGTGCATTGGAGGCTCGGTAAATATTTTTCAGCGAGTCGGCAGACGAATCCATCTTCTGGACTGCTTCAATCTTTTTCACATCCAGAGAGGCTCCCGTATCCGCCGCCATCCGGCCAGGTGCACACGAGCCAAAAAATAAGCTCCCTAGCAGGAGCGCAACTGACAACCAATCCTTCTTCATTATACTGTTCTTTTCAAAACCTTCTACGCTAAAGATAAAGCAAACCTAGTATTTCCCCAACAAGGCCCGCCTTTAACTTACATTTCTAACGAAAAAAAAGGCTGATTGTGCTTAACAGAGCCCCCGTCTAAGCAACAATCCGGCGTTCTGCTCCAGCTACTAATCAGAAAAACTCATCCCTTCTTGCTTTAAGTACAAAGAAGGATTGTATATTTGCCTAATTTGTACTAATGAGTCTCATATTAACATGGAATACAAGAGAATACTACTGAAGCTAAGCGGCGAGGCGCTAATG
>JAKSBZ010000035.1 GCA_022360875.1 Cytophagales bacterium
ATATCTAAAACCCTTGTTATGAGCACGGCAGAATTCTGGTTAACCGCTTGGCAATGACACTACTATTTTCTGGCTTTTATTGGTTTTTGGGGATATTGGTTTTTTCTTTTAAAAAAGAATGTGTCTACAAAAAATGAACACTGGATTTTTTACTGGTTATCCTTTTTGCTCCTGATTTTTGCCGTGGCTTCACCTCTCGCCTACCTTTCAGGAGGCTTTGTCTTCTACGCTCATATGATTCAGCACGTCCTGTTGCTTATGGTGGTTCCCGCGCTGCTTTGGATGAGCCGGGCAGACAGCTTCAATGTTAAAAAGCATCCTTTTAACCGGCCGTATTGGGCTTGGGCAGTATTCATTGCTTTTATGTGGGTGCTGCACTATCCGCTACTGACCAGCTGGCTGGTAACCGAGCCTTCAAGCGGTGTATGCCCTCCGTTTGCCGCATCCGCCGGAGGGACGCACTCGGAATTGTCGCATATTCTTCATGCGCTCAGTTTGTTTTTGGCGCTGCTGGTCGGGCTTTGGTTTTATTATCCTGTGCTGGGCAACCGAAGCCTTCAGCGTTTGCATCCGCTTCGAAGCGTGGCATACCTGGTCACGGCCTGTATCGGATGCAGCCTTTTGGGCATTGCCATCACTTTTTCACCGCATCTTCTCTATCCCGATTTTTATCCCAAGCTTAGCCATCCTGTCGGTCAGCTTGTTTGGCAGCACTGGCATATTACGCCAAGAGCCGACCAGCAGATCGCCGGACTCATTATGTGGGTGCCTGGCTGCCTGATTTATCTGACGCTTTCCATGCGGATTTTCCTGAAATGGATAAATCAATACGATGGTACGGTTTGATTTTGGCTTTTTTGCAGGTATGGAAAACAAAGAAAAGAAAAATACGGCCTATCCTCAGACGCTTCCTCGGCCGACGTGGGCGCCTTTGCTGGTTTCCGTTGGCATTCTGATGATGTTTTGGTCTGTTCTTACCCATTGGGTTATGGGGCTGCTGGGCTTGCTGGTTTTTTTTGTCGGTCTTGTTTTGTGGATAAAAGAAATGCTTAAAGAAAGTAAAAATGGAGAATAACAATACACCTTGTGAAGGCTGCCGGCCCGGAGAATCTACCGGCCGCCGAAGATTTTTATCGCAGCTGAGCATTGGATTGAGTGTATTGGGCGGACTTGTTGTTTCCATTCCTGTGCTAGGCGCTTTTTTGCAGCCTCTGCTGAAGAAAAGCATGCCGTCCTGGCGAGCGCTTGGAAGCGTATCGGATTACGAGGTGGGGAAAACTCTTCTGGTGCGCTTCGAAGACGGCGAAGTGCTGAGCTGGGCCAGGAGCATTTCCCATAGCGCGGCCTGGCTTCGGAGGCTGGATGAAAATAGTTTTGAGGCTTTTGCGATAAACTGCGCGCATCTGGGCTGTCCTGTTCGGTGGGAAGAAAGCTCGTCGCTGTTCCTTTGTCCTTGCCACGGAGGCGTGTACTATAAAAACGGGGAAGTTGCCGCCGGGCCGCCGCTTCGCGGTTTGTCGCGCTATTCTGTCCGGGTGCGGAAAGGGAAGGTGGAGATTCTTACGCGCGGAATCCCAATCACGACGCTGACCTCATGAAGAAGAAGGCGAGAAAAATACTGAACTGGCTGGAAGACCGAACAGGCCTGTATGCCTTGTTTCGTCCGGCCATGAATCATTTGGTCCCTCCCGGAGCCAAGTGGTTTTACGTGTTCGGAAGCGCCACAATGTTCTGCTTGATCCTTCAGGTAGTAACCGGCGTCGGGCTTTCCATGCTCTACCAGCCTTCGGCAGACACCGCTTACGAATCGCTTATGTATATTCAGGAGCAGGCCGTGCTGGGCCGGTGGCTCCGGGGAATTCACTATTTCGGAGCATCAGGAATGATTTTGCTCATGGGCATTCACATGATCCGGGTTTATCTCATGGCTGTTTACAAGTTTCCTCGTGAGATGCAGTGGATCACGGGGGTGGTTTTGTTGCTGCTGACGGTCGTAATGGGTTTTACGGGGCAGCTTCTCCGCTGGGACGACACAGGAGTATGGTCTGCCGTTGTCGCAGCCGAACAGTTAGGAAGAATTCCGTTGATCGGGAAAACCATATCGTATTTTCTGCTGGGCGGCGACACCGTAGGCGGGCATACGCTCAGCCGTTTTTATTCTTATCATGTGTTTGTTGTCCCCGCAATGCTTTTAAGCTTTACCGCTTTTCATGTTTATTTGGTTTTCCGGAACGGGATCTCCGAGCCGCCCAAGCGCGGACGGCTGGTTGACTCTAATACCTACCGGCCCTGGTACAAAAAAATGCTTCAGAAAAAAGGCGTGCCTTTTTTTCCGTATGCGGCCTGGAGAGACGCGGTGTTCGGCACGGCAGTCGTGCTTGTGATTTGCATGCTGGCATATTTTGTCGGTGCCCCGGAATTGTCGGGAAAGCCTGATCCGTCCAGCATCAGCGCGAATCCCCGGCCCGACTGGTATTTGGTGTGGGTGTTTGCGCTTTTCGCGCTGATGCCTCCCCGGATTGAGGATTATTTCATTGCTTTCGGTCCGCTTGTCCTTGTCGGCTTGCTGCTGGCGCTTCCCTTTCTTTCCAGCCGGGGTGAAAGGCACCCTCTCAGACGGCCTTGGGCTATCATCGGCGTTGTGGTGACTGTTGCCGTGGTTGTTTCCTTGACGTTGGAGGGAATGAGAAGCCCCTGGTCTCCGCGTTTTGACGTCAAGCCGCTCGAGAGCCGGGTGATAGACAGCCGTGAAGCTTCCGTAGTGAGCGGCGCCCGATTGTTTTATGATAAGGGATGTCTTTACTGTCACAAAATCGAAAAGTACGGAGGCGAAAGAGGGCCGGACCTCAGTCAGGTGGGCCGGCGTCTTAAGAAGGATGAGCTTGTTATTCGGGTTGTGAACGGAGGGCACAACATGCCCGCGTTCGGAGGCTCGCTGTCCAAAAAGGAGCTGGCGGAAATCGTCGATTTTCTGCAGAGCAGAAAGTGAGTCTGCGCCGGCTCTGGCGGATGCGGACTCAGCGATTACAGCTCATTGATGATTTCCCCCACCAGGAATTTAAGCTCTGTTTTGCTCATTCCCTCGCTCAGGCATTTTGTCAGCTGCTCGGAAAGCGTTTGTTTCCACTGTAAGGTTTTTTCGGGACTCATGTTTGCCTGGACTTTCTTTGCCGGCTTTCCGTCAATTTTGTTCACATATGCGGCTACCAGCTTCAGGTCGTCATAAGCTTCCTCGGTTCGGTACCTGCCGAACTTTTCCAGCATGCCTTTGGACGCTTTCTGTTTGCCGCTCAGCACTTCTTTTCTTAGGAACTTTTCCAGTTTTTCAAGTCCTTTTGCGTAGTTGGCGTCGTTTCGGATTGTCCGCTCCGATACGCCGTACTCTTCGGCGATCCATTCGGAAGTGGTTTTTCCTTCCGGCAACTTCTGGAAAATTTTTCCGGAAGTTGAACCGGCTTCAAGATCAGTCCGCTTGCCCTGCTGCTTTTCGGCCCGCAGATAGCGAAGCCCGCGGTAGAAGCTTTTCTGCGGCTCGGTTAGGTTGCGCCGCGCAAACTGATGGTCGATCATAAAGTCCTTTACCTGCTCGATGTTGTCGAACTGCAGGCGCTTGAATTTCGGCAGATCAATCTGGTGCTTCTGAGCGATTTCGTACCGGTTGTGTCCGTCAATAAGCACCAGTTCCTCGCCGCGCTCCCACACGATCAGCGGGTCGTGGATGCCGTTGGCCTTGATGTCCTGCTCCAGCAGCGCATATTCGCCGGCGGCCAGCGGAATGATGAAGTCTTTCAGTTCTTCCAGTATCCTCAGCCGGCTCAGGTCGGAGGCGCCCATGGCCACCTGCCGGACAGTTTTCCGCCTTGCCTGGTTTTTTCTCAGCGATCCGCTCAGCGCGCTTCCCAGCTTTCCTCTTTGGTCAGCCATTCATCACCTCCATTGCCAGGTTGTTGTAGTCTTCCAGGGCTTTGTGTGTTGGCGCAAAGTCGTGAACGGTTTGTCCGACAATCGAGGCCTCCTTGTAGTGCTTGTAATGGCGGATAACCGTGTCGAATACCCGGAAATCCTCCTGGCGCAGGTGCTCCTCGATGACTGAAGAGGCGATTAGTTTTTCCGAGTCGGCGATGAGAACGCCCATCAGCTGCAGCTCGGGGTTGGTTTCCTGAACTTCCTCGATCAAATCCAGCACTGTCGGAATTCCCTGAATAGCCAGTTTTGTGGGGTTGGTAACGATCAACGCTCGGTTGGCGGCAACCAGGGCGTTGATGGTGAAAAAGCCCAGCGACGGCGGACAGTCGATGAAGATATAGTCGAACTTGTCTTTTATTCCGCTCAGCGCTTTTTTCAGACGGATGTAAACCGAAACCGAGCCCGCGAATTCTTTTTCTGCCGAAGCGAGCTCCAGGCTGCCTTCGCATAAATAAAAATTGTCGGAAATTTCCGAATAGGGAAGAGGTTCGCTGCGCAGAATTGCGTCCGCAATGTTTTTTCCGGGTTCTTGGATGCCCAGGTGAATGGTTGCGTTGGCTTGCGGATCGAAATCCACTACAAGCACTTTTTGGCCCATGTCTGCGAGCGATCGCCCGATATGGATAGAAGTTGTAGTTTTTCCTACGCCTCCCTTGTGATTGAGTACACTGATTATTTTTGCCATAAAGTAAATATAAAAAAGTGTCTGCAGTTTGTGTAGTTCTCATTCAATTTTTGCGCTTAAAATTACAAGAGCGCTGTTTTTTGAATGGCCAGAGTTCGAAGAGCAGCGGCCGAAAGACAAACGGTTTTTCATGCAATATTAGGCGACGCGGCTGGGGCATAATTTTTCAATGCTGGAAAAATTAAAAACACAGAGAATTGAAAAATAAGAATAATGCAAATATGAGAATTTGAGCATGATATTGGATGTAGAATAAAATCGGTGGCACTCTGGATTGACTGAGTATTTTTTTAAGAAAAAAAAATGAAACTGACATAAAAAAAATGAAAGCCGTTTTGGTTACGAATAATGCAAACAGCGTATTTACTTCAAGCCGGAAATATTCAATGAATGCTTGAAAATATGGGACAGAGAAGTAAAGACTGTTTTTGTGTAACTTGCTGTAAACCAGCTAAATGAATTTGTTAATCTTTAAAGCCTTCATACTGAGCTGCTTCAGTTTTTTTTCAGAGATATTTAAAAAATTCGTTGTTCTTTTTCTTATAAGTTCCCACCTTAGAGGTTCGCAAAATTTACAAAAGGCAATAGTTATATAAAGTTTTAGATTATTAATTTTATGTAGGGTAAATAAAAATTACAAAATTTTTAAACTAAATAAAAAACAGAAATAATACAATCAACAACCTTATGATAGAACAACCTTCAGCAGATCGACCAAACCAAGCAGAACAGCAGCCGCTTAAACAGCCCCAGAAGATTATAAAAAGGAACGGAGAAACTGTCGACTTTGAATATGTCAAAATTGAGCGGGCCATCCGAAGGTGTTTTGACGAGGCAGAGCTTCAAACTCACGCGGTTCCGCACGACCTGGCAGTTCAGGCTGCGCATATCGCGTATGCGAAGTACGAAATTCCTACCGTGGAGCAGGTGCAGGACATTGTGGAAACGGTGATTCAGGCGGCCGGAGAATATGACGCGGCCAAGCGGTACATCCTTTACCGGGCCGAGCACGCCAAGATGCGGGAAAGCCGGCCTGTGCCCGATTCGGTGCTGAAAGCTTTCCAGCAGTCGGACAGGTATTTTCCCACCCAGCTGCAGAAATTTCAGTTTTATGACAAATATGCGCGCTTTGACTACGGAAGCGGGCGCAGGGAGACTTGGGTGGAGACTGTAGAGCGGTCGGTGGATTATCTGAAGGAGCTTTCGAAAAACCAGCTGAGCGAGCAGGAGTATGAAGAGCTTCGGCAGGGGATACTGGATATGCATGTAATGCCTTCGATGCGTCTGCTGGCTATGGCGGGCGATCCGGCGCGAAGAAACAATATTGCCATTTACAACTGTTCGTACATGCCGGTTGACTCTGTCGATTCGTTCGTGGAAGCGCTGCTGATCTCGATGAACGGGTGCGGCGTCGGCTATTCGGTGGAGCGGGAGTATGTCGAGCAGTTCCCCCGCATTCGCAGACAAACCGGACAGAAAGCAGGTCTGCATGTGGTCGAGGATTCTACCCAGGGATGGTGCGATGCCTTGAGGCTGGGACTTCAGGCATGGTTTGACGGTCATGACATTTTGTTCGATTATAGCCTGGTGAGGCCGGCCGGCGCCGTTCTGAAGGTGAAAGGCGGCAGAGCGTCGGGACCGGAGCCGCTGCGCCAGCTGATGGAGTTTGCCAAAAACAGAATCCTCTCCCGGCAGGGAAGTTTTCTGAGCACGCTTGACGCCCACGACATTATGTGCATGGTGGGAACGGCCGCCGTTTCGGGAGGCGTTCGCCGCACGGCGATGATTGCTCTGTTCGACTACGACGATGACAAAATGCGCCACTGCAAGGACGGTGACTTCTGGAGAACCAACAGCCAGCGCTGGAACGCCAACAACTCGGCTGTGTGGCCGAACCGTGAGCTTTCGCAGTCGGAAATAGCTCGTTTTCTGCTTGCAATGGTAGATTCCGAAAGAGGAGAGCCTGGAATATTTAACCGCCGTTCGGCTCTGCAGACAAGGCCTGAAAGGAGGGAAGCCGCTCGTTTTGGAACCAATCCTTGCGGAGAGATAATACTGCGTCCTTTTCAGTTCTGCAACCTGTCCGTTGCTGTGGCGAGGCCGGAAGACCAGCTGGAGGACTTGAGAAGAAAAGTGCGTTTGGCAACTATTCTGGGAACCATTCAGGCGATGGCGACCGATTTTAAAGGCCTCAGAAAGGAATGGAGAGAGAATTGTGAATCGGAGCGCCTTCTGGGCGTGGACATAAACGGCCAGCTGGATTGTCCGGCGGTGCAGAACACTGAGGTCATGAGGGTGCTCCGCGAGTTGGCGGTAGCTGTAAATAAGGAGTACGCCGCTAGGCTGGGGATTAACCAGGCGGCTTCGGTGACTTGCGTGAAGCCTTCGGGAAATTCATCCCAGCTGCTGGACTGCTCGCCGGGAATTCATGCCCGCTGGTCGCCGTATTACATCCGGAATGTGCGCGTGGGATCCAGCACGCCGGTGTATAAAGTTCTAAAAAACAGCGGAGTGCCAATGGATCCGGAAAACGGGCAGACGCTTGAAAACGCCAATACGTTCGTGGTTCATTTTCCTGTGAAATCGCCTGAAGGCGCCTTGATCCGAAACAGCCGGTCGGCGCTGGAACAGTGCGAATACTGGCTGATGAACAAAGAAAACTGGACCGAGCACAACCCGAGCGTTACGATTACTTTCCATCCGCACGAAGTGATGGATATTATGTACTGGGTTTGGAAAAATCAGGATAAAATTGGAGGAATGACCTTCCTGCCGGCCTTTGACGCGCAGTTTGATCAGTTGCCGTACATGGAGATCTCCAAAGAAGAATACGAGAAAAAAGCCGGGGAATTTCCGAATATTGATTTTTCAAAAATCTACCGGTACGAAGAAGAGGACTACACTACCGCTGCTCAAGAGCTGGCCTGCATGGCCGGACATTGCGATATCTGAAGCGGATTCCGGCTGATGCTGGAAGAGTGCGGTTTTGAGAATAATCCGGCAAAGGTTTTTTTGCATTAAAAAAACAGGTGTTTTGGTTTTTAGGCTTTCTGATTTGCAGACGCAGCTGATGCTTGCTCTGCGCGCAATTCAGTCGCTGAAAAAGAAAAACACCTGTTTTATTTTTTGTGCGGAGTTCAATAAAAATTTTCGGACCGCCCTGCAGTGAAGGCTATTGCCGCGGCGTTGTTTGTGGCACGCCAATTTCCGGCGTTTATCCGCCGATAGAGGTCATGCTCCGGTTTTTGGAATGGAGCGCCGGATCTTTCAGCTGTTTTATTTCCTCCATTCCTCCGCGAATTTTCTTTTTGGCAAGCACGGTGTTTCGGATAATGGGCTCGATGTCTTTTCCTTCCCGGAAGGGCGTGAGCAGGTCGGTTTCCGTGGATGAAAACAGGCAGTTTTTCAGATGACCGTTTGCAGTCAGGCGTATTCGGTTACAGCCGCCGCAGAATGGGCGGGTTACCGAGCTGATGACGGCGAAGGAGCCTCGATGGCCTTTGATCTGGTAGTTTTCGGATGTGTCGTTTGCGGCGTCGGCAAGCCGGATGACTTCGGGGTAGCGTGCGTTTACTTGTTTTAGAATTTGCTCGAAGGAAACTATTTTGTCCAGGTTCCACCGGTTGCCGTCAAAAGGCATGAACTCGATGAAGCGCACGCATACGGGCAGTTCTTTTGTCAGTTTTACAAAATCAATTATTTCATTGTCGTTGAAGCCCCGGACCAAAACGACATTGATTTTTACATTGAATCCTTCTTTGATCAGCGAGAGTATATTGCCGTAAACTTTGTTAAAGCTGTGTCTGCGGGTTATTTGCAGAAATTTTTCCGGACACAATGAATCCAGACTTACGTTTATTTTTTTAATTCGGCAGGTCCGGAAAGTGTCAATATGTTTGTCCGCCAAAATACCGTTGGTGGTTATTGTTAGCTCGGCAGGCAGCAGAGCGAGTTTTTCAAGAATAATTCCCGCGTCTTTTCTGACCAGGGGCTCGCCCCCGGTCAGGCGGATTTTCGTTACGCCGTGTTTTACGAAAAGCCGGGCGATAGAGTAAATTTCGCCGTAGCTCATGATGCTGGACCGGGGCGCGAGCTGTATGCCTTCTTCAGGCATGCAGTAAGTGCACCGCAGATTGCACCGGTCGGTCAGGGAAATGCGCAGGTACTGGTGTTTTCTCCCGAATGAGTCGGTCAGTATGTCGCTGTCTTTCTTCATCCGTCGTGGCGCACTCCTTCAAATACTCTGAAAATATGCAGCAATGGAGGGAAGACGGCGTCCATGGACTCTTTGGCGCCCATTGTGGAGCCTGGCAGGGCGAGCACCAGCGTTTGTCCCATGGTTCCGGCAAGGCTGCGCGAAAGCATGGCGTAGGGCGTGCGTTCCTGTCCGTGCTTGCGGATCGCTTCGTCTATGCCCGGAATTGTTCGGTCCAGAAGCGGTTCCAGGGCCTCGGGAGTCACGTCTCTCGGCGAGAGTCCCGTTCCGCCGGTGTATATCACAAGGTCGATTCCCTGCGCTTGATATGCTTGGGCTTTCTGCTGAATGATGTCTTTTTCGTCGGGAATAATTGCGTAGTCGGCGACCGTCACCTGGCAGGCTTCCAGCTTTCTGATGATTTCCTTTCCTGCCCGGTCTTCTTTTTTTCCGGCGGAAATGCTGTCTGAGCAGACCACCACGGCGGCGGCGAGGTCTTTTCTGAACCGGTCATTGAAGTCGGACTTGCCGCCTTTTTTGGAAACAAGCTTGATCTGAAGGATTTCAACGCCTTTGTCGACAGGCTTGAGCATATCGTACATGTTCAGCGCGACAACGCTTGCGCCGTGCATGGCTTCCACTTCCGCGCCGGTTTTGTAAATGGTTTTAAGTGTGCAGAATACGGTTATTTCCATGCCGCTGATTTCGTATTCGATTCCCGTGTATTCAATCGGCATCGGGTGGCAGTCAGGGAGCAGCAAAGGCGTTTTTTTAACTCCCAGCAGCCCCGCCGCTCTGCTCATGGCGAATACGTCTCCTTTTGGAATTTTGCCTTCGTTTATTGCCCGTATTGTTTCCTCTCGGCTTACTTTTACCACGGCTTGGGCGGTGGCGGTTCTGAGCGTTGTGGTTTTGCTGGTGATATCAATCATAGTTTGATGGCGTTTTGTGTGTAATGTTTTTTTGGAATTTAAAAGCACAAAAAGCGGGCATGTGCCTCCAGTGCGTTTTTCAGCTGTTCACCTTCCACTGGTGGCTTTGGTTTTCGTAAATTTCTTTTCCAAAAACAGGCACATCTTTTTTGATTGCTTCAACAATGAATTCAACAGCTTTGAAGGCTTCTTTCCTTCTGGGGGAAGAGACGAAGACGAAAAGGCATAGTTCGCCGGCCTTTACTTCGCCCAGACTGTGGTAAATATGCATGCACGTCATTTCGAACTTGCTGAAAGCTTCCTCCCGGATTTTGTGAAACTCCCTGTTTGCCATTTCTTCGTAGGCGGTGTATTCGATGGATGAGATTTTTTGTCCGTTTATCTCGTCTGCGCGCACTTGCCCCAGGAAGATGCTATGCGCACCGATGCCGGTTTTCGACTGGTGTTTCGCTATGGCGTTTCCGATGAATTCTGCTGGAACAGGCCCCTGCATGAATGCATTTTTTATTTTTTTTGTCTTGTTCATTTTTATAGAAATTGATTGTTGAAAAATGCTGTGATTTCCTGAGCGCCTTCTTTCAGGCTGAAGCAGTTTGTTATCTGCATCGCCTGTAAAAGCTTTGCGGCTTTCCGGCTTCGCGCGCCCGACTGGCAGAAAAGAATAATATTTTTGCTGCGGTCGATCTTCTTCAGCTGGCTGTTCCAGTCGCTCAGGGGCACTGAGACGCAGTTTGTTATCGGCGTTTTGGGCTCTTCGTGGATTTCGCGCACATCAACGAACTGCACGCGCTCCATTTCCAGCGCTTTTTTCAGCGGGAGTGTGGGCACAGAATCATCGCAGTAAGCCGGGAGCGGCGCGTACAGCCCATCGTTGATGATCTTTTCGGCCTTGGCAAATTCGGATTTCGGAAATTCGAAGGTCCTGGACTGCAGCGTCAGGGCGTTGAAGCAATAGACTTTTCCGGAAAGCACCTGGCCGATGCCCAGAATAATTTTCAGCGCTTCGCTGGCTTGCATGCTGCCGATAATTCCCGGCAGAACGCCCAGCACGCCTGTTTCCGAACAGTCAGGTATGGATCCGGCCTGCGGAGGCGCGGGAAAGAGACACCGATAGCTTGGTCCGTTTTTGTAATTGAAAACGGAGACCTGTCCTTCGAATTTGTAGATTGCGCCGTAAACCGTGGGCTTTCCTGCGATAACCGCCGCGTCGCTAATCAGGTAGCGCGAAGCAAAGTTGTCGGTGCAGTCCACAATAAGGTCGTGCTGCCGGAACAGTTCGACAGCCGTTCCGTGCTCCAGTTTTTCAGGATAAGCATGAATGGCAATAGTTTCGTTCAGATCTTCCAGCCGCCGCTTTGCGGCCATTGCTTTGTTTTGGCCGAGGGAAGAGCTTCCGAAGAGAATTTGCCGCTGCAGGTTCGATTCGTCTACGGTGTCGAAGTCGACGATTCCCAGCGTCCCGGTTCCGGCCGCGCAGAGGTACTGCAAAACCGGACAGCCCAGACCTCCTGCGCCGACAACCAGCACTTTCGCTTCGAGGAGCTTTTTTTGTCCTTTTTCGCCGATTTCCGGCAGCAAGATATGTCTGCTGTATCTGTTCACGATTTTCTGGGTTTGGAAAAATCAGCCTCCGGCAAAGGGAGGAAGCAAGGCGAGCTCTCCGGAGTCCAGTTCGGTTTCGGTGCTGACCAGGCGGTGGTTTTGTGCTACCTGAAAGTCTTTTTCGCGAAGCGCCGGATATTTTCTGTAAAGCGATTCCAGCAGCTCGGACACTGTTTTTTCCGTCGCCTGGTGTGCTTCTTCTGAGCAGCGGGTGGTTTCTGCCAGCATGCCGAGATATTTGATGGTTAACTGCATAGCTTTTCGAGTTCTTGGGGTGAATTGATGTTTGCTGTGTATTGTTCCAGTCCTTTTTCAAGAGGCACTGTTTTCATGTTCAATTCTGAGGCGAGGGCCTGAAGGCGTTTCTGTTTTTTCTGTAAAAGCTCCTGGCATTTTTCTGAACAGTGCTTTCTGTACAGGGCGATCAGCGGCATTGTCTTTCCCCGGCTTTGGACCTGGACGGCGTCGTGTTCCGAGTTTTCGTATGCCAGAAGGACTTCAAGCACTTTGGCGCTGATCAGCGGAATGTCGCAGCTGAGCACAAGGCAGTTTTGGCTGGACGCGTGCGTAAGCCCGGCGTGCAGTCCGGCCAGAGGCCCCGAGTTTTTTATTATGTCTTGGACTCTTTTTGTCTGAAAAAAATCGTAGGCCGGGTTGTCGCTTACTATGATGATTTCGTCTGTCAAAGGCCTTAAAACATCGATTACGTGCTGCGCGAAGGCTTTTCCGTTCCAAAGGATGAAGCCTTTGTCCTTCCCCATTCTTTTGCTTTGGCCGCCCGCCAGAATAATTCCGCTTCGATTTGCCATAACTGTTTATATTACGAATAATTTGAATGACGCCAGCATCAGCACAAAGGCGAGCAGATACCGAACATGCGCGTTGTTGAGCTTCCGGCTGCCCAGGTATCCTCCAAAGAACCCTCCGGTTAGAGCGACTCCCACAAGCAGAAATGCCTGCTGCGATAAAGCAACTCCGCTGCTGATTTGCCCGACGAGCCCCGAGGCGGAATTGACCCAGATGAAAAGAGCTGATACCGCAGCCGCTTCTTTGGCTTTTCCCCAGTGCAGCAGCAGGATAACCGGACTCAGGATGATGCCGCCTCCGATTCCGATAAGTCCTGAGAAAAAGCCGATTCCCGCTCCGACAAGAAGGCCCTGTCCGGTTTTCACGTCTCGGATTTTTCTTTCTTTGCTTTTGAAAACATTCAGCATTTTCAGGATGGCGAAGGTGAGCAGCACGCCTAGTATTTGTTTGTAAAGCGAGGCGTTTATTTCAAGCATGCCTCCCAAAAACGCCATGGGAACGGAGGAAGCGGCGAAGCACAGAAACAGTTTTTTGTTGAAATAGCCTTCTTTGTAATAGTGGTAAAAGGCGGCGCCCGCCACAAACAGATTAAGCACCAGCGCGGTGGGTTTCATAATTTCCGGACTGAAGGAAAACAAAGCCATCAGGGCTAGATAGCCGCTGGCGCCTCCGTGTCCCACGCTGGCGTACAGAAAAGCCACTGCGGGCAGAACCAGGAGGAAAATCCACTTGATTTCGAAATCGGCCATCATAGCTTTTCAATTTTATGCGCTTGTCCGTCCAGGTGAGTCCAGCAGTCTTTTTTTATATTATCGAAAGCTTTTATCAGCTCTTTTCCGTAAGCGGTGACCTGCGTGCCTCCGCCGCCCTTTCCGCCTGTGGTGGTTACCACTACGGGTTTTTCCGATGACTTGTTGATGCTGTCTATCAGCATCCAGGCTTTTTTGTAGGACATTCGGACCGATGCGGCCGCTTTGGACAAAGAGCCCGTGCTGATGATGGCTTTTATGAGCCGGACTCTTCCCTCGCCGAGAAGAACGCGGCTGTCGGCTTCTATCCAGATTCTGCTTTTTATTTTAATATCCATTTTTCTCATTGTTTATAGCGGCAGGTGTATGACTTCCAGCAGGTCGCCTTCTGCAATTTTTTTTGTGCCGGCGGGAACAAAGGCCAGGGCGTTGGCCAGGGCGAAAGTGTGCAGCATGGCGGAGCTTTGGCCCTCCAGCAGACTGACTTTTCCGTTTCCGCAAAAAGCTTTGAGAAACTGGGCGCGGTCTCCTTTTTTGACGAAGGAAGATGCCGACTGCTCAAAGCTTCGGACAAGTTCGAAATTTTTTATGCCGGACATTTTCTGCAGGGCAGGGTAGACGTAGATGTAGAAACAGCTGAGCGCCGCGGCCGGATTTCCGGGCAAAGCAAATAGAAAGGTGTTTCCTTTCTGTCCGAAATAAAGCGGCTTACCGGGCTTTTGCCTCACCCTGTAGAAGTGCTGTGTCACTTGCAGCTCGCGCAGCGCTTTTCCCACAAAGTCGTAGTCGCCGACTGAAATGCCGCCGCTTGCCAGCACCATATCTTTTTCGCCGATGATTCCGTCGAGCGCCTCAGCAGTGCCCGTGTAGTCGTCAGGCACTTTGTGCAGGGAAACATCGCTGAAGCCTTGGGAGATGAGCGCGCTCAGGAGCATGGAGGAGTTGCTTTCATAGACTTTTCCGCGCGGCAGTTCAGCGCCCGGTTCGAAGAGCTCGTTTCCGGTGGACAGAATAGCCACGGAAGGCTTCCGGAAAACCATGGCCTCGGTGATTCCCAGGCTGCTGAGATAGCCTGCCCCCGCAGGGGTGAGCAGCGTTCCTTTGCGCAAAGCCAGCGCTCCTTTTTTTATTTGCTCCCCGGGCAGACGGATGTTTTCGCCGCGAGCAGCCGGCGCCGGCAGATGCATTCGGTCGCCTTCCCGGCTTGTTTTTTCCTGCATGACCACTGTGTCGGCCGTGTCCGGTACCGAGGCTCCTGTGAAAATCCGAACCGCCTCTCCGGCCTGCAGCTCAAAGGAGCGGAAATCGCCCGCTCTGGCTTCTCCGACAATTTTGTATGCGCTGTCTTCGTGCAAGCGTAAAGCGTATCCGTCCATAGCCGACTGCCGGAAGGGAGGCATATGTATCGGCGAGAAAATATCTTCGCTGAGCGCATGGTTAATGGCATTAATCACCGTTTTCCTTTCCGGTAATGTCCGGCAGGATATAACGGCGGATATAATATTTTTTGCTTCTTGAGTTTCTATCATGGTTTTCCGCGGTGTCCGAATAAACACATTGAGCGCCGCAATGTGCTTAGCTGGCCGGTTTCATGTTTTTACAGAAAACACTTGTTTAAAATCAAACCAAAGGCGGTCTGTGTTTTACTTTTTTAATAATAAAAAATTGAAAAACACAGGCCGGTTAAAGCAAGCCCCGTGATATGCAAATTATGGCGAGGCGAAGAGGCGGTGTCCTTGGTGCCGGACTTTTTGGGAACGGGAAATCCTTGCATCGTGAGATGTGATCAATAAAAAATACATAAATATTATCAAATAGATAGCTGGAAGCTAAAAATATACTTTTAAATTTAAATACGTTTTTTTTAATCTTTTGTCTTTTTTTGAGTCAACCTCATGTTTTTTTGCCATGAATAAAATCTTAAAGTTGTTTTGCCTGCTGCTGTTTCTGAGCATTTGCTCAAGAGTACAGGCCCAGCATATTCTTACTGACGAGGAAGTTGTCGTTACCAACGGAACACTGGTGGAGTGTTCTTATTTGGGGCCTGATATTATTATCCCTCCCTATCTGGACGGGCAGGAGGTAACTAGAATTGGATCCTTTGTTTTCTCAGTTAATCAATTGATGAGTGTCGTGTTACCTAGCGGACTAACTGAAATCATGTGGTGTGCTTTTTCCGACAATCACCTATCAAAAGTGGAGTTGCCAAGCAAGTTAACTTCAATAGGTCCACGGGCTTTTGAAAATAATCAGTTAACAAGCATTAAACTGCCTGACAAGTTAACTTCAATTGGTTCACAGGCTTTTGAAAATAACCAGTTAACAAGCATTAAACTGCCCGATAAGTTAATTTCAATTGGTTCAGAGGCTTTTAAAAATAACCGGCTAGCTAACGTGAAATTACCCAATGAAATTTCTTTTATTGGGGAAAATGCATTTGCTGGGAATTTATTGACACGACTTTCACTCCCTACTCATCCTAAATTGAAAGGCATATGGCTTTCAGGAAACTCAGCCTATCACGAAGGGGCGAAAGTGCCTATTGATAAATCCTATTTGTTTAAACCTGACGCAACCTACACACTTACTGATAAAGATGTGGAAGTGATCAACGGAGAGCTTGTCAAAGCCTCCTACCCCAAAATTTATGTCAGTATCGCTATTCCGAATACTTTGGACGGACAAAAAGTTACGCGTATTACCACAAAACTTTTTTATGAAAAACAGCTGACAGACGTGAAACTTCCCGATAGCCTGTCTTCAATCGGGGCGTGGGCCTTTTCTCGTAACCGCCTAACGAGTATTAATCTGCCTAAAAACCTGACAAGGATTGAAAAAGGAGCTTTTTGTCTCAATCAGTTGTCAAGCGCAGTATTCCCCGAACGTCTGGCTTTTATAGAGCGTGATGCATTCTCGGATAACCAACTGACGAGCATAAAATTTCCTAATAGCCTATCAGCAATCGGAATGTCAGCCTTTTCTAATAATCAGTTGTCGAGCGTGAAGCTGCCAAACAGTCTGACCGTAATTAAAGCGTATGCCTTTAGTAGTAACCAACTGAAAAATATAAAATTACCGGATGATTTGACATCAATTGGGGAACGGGCTTTCTATCACAACCAGTTAACAAACGTTGAGCTTCCCAATGGACTTACAAATATTGGATCGAGTGCTTTTTATGTCAATCAACTGAGTAAAATCAATCTCCCTTTTCATCCATCGCATAATGGGAAATGGCATTCTAGAAAGGCGATTTATTCTGAGGGGAGTGAAGCATCCGTTGATAGTGCATATCACTATAACGTGGATAGGGTTTATACGCTTTCTGACAAAGATGTGAAAGTGGAAAACGGAGAGATCATTTACACATCTTATCCAACGATTTATAGCAACATTATCATTCCTAATACCTTGGATGGACAAAAAATTACGCGTATTGGGGAAAAAGTTTTTCAGAAGAAATATCTAGAAAGCATAAAACTGCCCAGAAGCCTAACTTCAATCGGCAAAGAAGCTTTTAGCAACAACTGGTTAACAAATATCGAATTACCCGACAGCCTAACCAATATTGGCGATGAAGCTTTTTCTTACAACCAGCTGACAAACATAAAACTGCCTGGTAGTTTAACCGTGATCGGAACATTGGCCTTTAAGGCCAATCAGCTAACGGACGTGAAATTCGCTAGCGGTCTAACAAAAATCGGAGCGTGGGCTTTTTCTCAAAACCAACTGACGAATATTGAACTGCCCGATGGCTTGGTTATGATTGGAAGGGGAGCTTTTTTTAATAATCAGCTAATCAGTGCAGAATTGCCCGGCAGCCTGATTGCAATTGAAGGACAAGCTTTTGCAGAGAATAAGCTGACAAGCGTAAAGCTTCCTTCTCGCCTTACATTTATAGGGTATAATGCTTTCTCTCAGAACCAATTGACTAGCATTAAACTGCCCAATAGCATTGCTAGGATCGGTTCGGCGGCTTTTTCTAACAACAAGCTATCGAGCGTGAAGCTACCTGATAGCCTAATTTCAATCGGATGGGAAGCTTTTTCTCATAATAAGTTAGCAAATGTGAAGTTGCCTAACAGCCTAGCTTCAATCGGGGCGGAAGCTTTTAAAGGAAATAAGTTGTTGAGTGTGCAATTGCCTGGTAAGCTTATCCGGATATATAGAGAAGCTTTTTCTGATAACCAATTAACGAGCGTAAAGCTGCCTGACGGGCTCGGCTTAATCGGAGAAAAAGCTTTTTACAACAACCAATTAGCAAGTGTGGAGCTTCCCAATGGATTGTATTTGCTTGACAAGAATGCTTTTGCAAAAAACCAACTAACTGGTTTCCGTTTACCTACCCTTCCAGCGCAGACAGGAGGCGAATATATTCACTGGGAAGACAGCAATCATTCCGTTCATCAGGAGAACGAGACCGTGACGGACCTGGAAAAGGCGTACAGAGCGGTATTTAATTCTCGCGGTGTCCTGGTTTCCGGTTTGATAGAGGGAACAAAGGACGTGACAATTAAAATCAGCGGGGATCTGGTGAAGGAGATGAAGGCAAGCCGAAATTTTGCTTTTTTAGCTGAAAAAGGAAAAAGCGTAACAGTTACTCCTGTTAAAAAGGGGGTGATTTTTTCCCCTAACAGCATCAATTTAAACGATTTGCAGAAAAATGCTCAGCAGGTATTCGCCGGCTCTTTAGCCAATTATTCCATTGCTTATCATAATGCAAAGGGCGACAATCCGAACCCTGCAAACTACACTGTCGAAAGTGAAACCATTACCCTGCAGAGTTTGAGCGCCGAGGGCTACGTCTTTCAGGGCTGGTACCGCGACGCGGACTACGCACAATCAGTCTCTGAAATTACCAAAGGAACAGCCGGCGATTTGGAACTATATGCCAAGTGGGAGCCGAAGAGTTACGCCATCACCTACCGAGGCATAAAAGATACGAACCCGAATCCTGCAAACTACACTGTCGAAAGCGAAACCTTCGCTTTGCAGAATCTGAGTGCCAAAGGCTATACGTTCCAGGGATGGTACCGCGACGCAGCATTCACTCAGGCAGTGACCGAAATCGCCAAGGGAACATCCGGCGATCTGGAACTGTACGCTAAATGGGAAAAGGCGGACTATAAGATCACCTACCATAACGAGAAAAACTATAATCCGAATCAGGCCGGTTATTCAGAAAACAGCGAAACCATTGCGCTGCAGAACCTGAGCGCCGAGGGATATATTTTCCGGGGCTGGTATAAGGATGAGGTTTTCAGCCAGGCAGTCACCGAGATTTCCAAAGGAACAACCGGCGATTTGAACTTGTACGCCAAGTGGGAGCTGAAGGGCTACGTTATTTCCTATCGAGGCACAAAAGGAACGAATCCGAATCCTGCAAACTACACTGTCGAAAGCGAAACCATCGTCCTGCAGAACCTGAGCGCCGGGGGCTTTATCTTCCGGGGCTGGTACCGCGACGCGGCCTTTAGCCAGGCAGCCACTGAAATCGCTAAAGGAACGACTGGCGACCTGGAACTGTATGCAAAATGGGAAAAGGCCGATTATGCGATCATCTACCACAATGTGAAAGGATACAACCCGAACCAGGCCGGCTATTCAGAAGACAGCGAAACCTTCATCCTGCAGAATCTTGATGTCAAAGGCTATGCTTTCCGGGGCTGGTATCGCGATGCGGCCTGTACTCAGGCAGTTACCGAAATCGCCAAGGGAACGACTGGCAATCTTGAGCTGTACGCCGAGTGGGAATTAAGGAGCTATTCCATCGCTTATCGAGGCATAAAAGGCGACAACCCAAACCCTGCAAACTACACTTTCGAAAGCGAGACCATTGCCTTGCAGAATCTGAGTGCCGATGGCTACGTCTTCCAGGGCTGGTACCGCGACGCGGTTTTTACCCAGGAAGTCACCGAAATTGCCAAAGGAACAGCCGGCGATCTGGAACTTTACGCCAAGTGGGCCTCGGTTTTGGAGGCGGAAAAGCCCGAGCAAAACGTTCAGGTAAGCCCTAATCCTTTTGTCCGGATTCTGAATCTGAAAAACGCCGGGAAAGGAAGCCGGCTTCAGATCATCACGCTCGGCGGGCAAGTGCTGAAAGAAACCGTTCTTCCGGCTGACAGCTACCAGCTGGACTGTTCGGATTTTTCTAAAGGTCTCTACCTTCTTCGCATAAACGGGCGGACCGTTCAGAAAATCATCAAGCGATAAATTTCGATTCTTTCACTCTCCAAGGGCTTCAGTTCCTTGGAGAGTTCTCATCTCCCTCAGCCCCGGCGGTCTCCAGGCCGCTGAGACATAAAGCGGAGTGCTTAGGCTTAAACGCTAGCTGAGCCGCCGGTATTTCTAGCTTTTTGGATCTGTTAAAAGTCTCTTCCCCGGAAGCTGTCTGCGATGGCCGTGCCCATCATTTTAGTCATGTTTATCCAAGTAGGGGCTGTGGCAAATTGCGCCATGCCTGCCGCCAGGTGCTCAAATGCTTTTTTGTTGGTGAGCATCATGTGCCCCATTGACATGAATTTGTCGGTAAGTATTGATTTTTCAATGTTCTCAAAGCAATAGGCATTTCCGAAATTTCCGTTTCCCGAGACGATCTCCTTTCCTTTTTCGTTGCCGCCCCAGGTAAGATAGGGACTTAGGAATATGAACGGAGGTACGGTATTGACGGCTATTCCTCCGTACTCCAGCTCGCAAATCGCTTGGTTGAGAGCCGTTTGGCTGTCTTTTTTTGTGTCTTCGTCAATAAGAATGCAGCATCCCAGAGAGCCCAGCAGTTTGCTGTTGCAGAACGCGGCGGCGGCCGGCAGGAATTTTTCGGCTTTGGCGGGCGCATTCAAAGGCACTTCGTCGATTATCTGGCAGAAGGCTTCGTTTTTTACGGCAAATCCGTTTTCGGCCACGCCGGTTACTATCATAAAGTCGCTGTTTCTGTATTTGCCTTTTTCCGGCTGCAGCACTTTGGCGCCCGGATAGTTTTTTCTGAATGCATTTGCCGTTGCGTCCGATCCGGGGTAGTAAGTGCCTGTTGCAGGGGTTTGCTCCTCTATTGCCTTTTCCAAAGCCTTCAGAAATTCCTCTCTTTGCGGCCAGTGCTTTGATGTCACCAGGGTTTGCAGCCTTCCGCAAACCGCGCCTCCGTTGAGTTTGGAAACCGTTGCTATCTGAATCGCCTGGTGCTCGATTTCTTTTTTGGTCCACGGGCGGATGCCCGGCACAATGATGCAAGGATTGTTGCCTCCGCATTCGGAGACAAGAGGCGTGTCGGTTGCGTGCATAATGGCCTTCGCGGTGCCGGCGCCTCCGGTGAAGTATATTTTGGAAAGACCGCTCAGTTTGGTCAGCTCTTCTCCCTGATCCGCGCCGCAAAACGCAATGGCGCTGGCCTCTGCCAGCGGCTGGAATATCTTTTCCCATATTCTGTCTGTTTCCTCGTTCAGCCGGTGTGGTTTGTGAACGACGGCTTTGTTGTCCAGAAACATCGCCTTTACCATTTCCAGAGAAGAGCTGTAATTGCCTGCGCCCAAAACCGCCGTGATGCCTGCGGGCTTGTCCATCGGGTTGGTTTGTTTGGGTTCTCCCTTTATCCTCAGGTGGAGCTGCTGGGTGCCCGCCATCAGTCGGTCTTTAGCGTCCAGGGGCTTCACCTTCACGTCAAAGATGTCGTTGCTTAGCCTGGTGATTTTTTCTGCTTTGGGCATCCGGCCTTTGGCTAGCATCTCGTACAGATGAATGCAGGCAGTCAGTGTGTTGGCGACCGGGACTACTGTGCTGAGCATAGACTCTTTGGCCGAGTAGAGTTTTTCTCCCATTAGCTTGTTTTTCATGCCGCCGTCTGTTTCTGCCAGAGTTGCCGAATGGTTTTTTATCCGGCTTCGGACCTCTTTCAGCAGGCGAAGCCGTTCGCGTGCGGAAGTGTTTGCCCATTTTTTTGGGTCCAGTTGGCGAAACGCCTCTTGTGCTGTCATTGTGTTGCAGGTTTTGATTATTGATGGCAAAATAAAGATTCTGGCTGCAGCCAGTAAGCACAGAATACGGAAATGCTTGCACGGAACGCTGAAGATTAGTCGAACCGCCGGAATTCGACGGGCGTTTTGCCTGTTCTTGACTTGAAGAGACGGGTAAAATAGTGCGGATAATTGAAGCCCAGGCCGTAGGCGATCTGGCTTACGGAATCTTCGGAGTTGAGCAGAAGCGTTTTTGCCTTTTCCACTACAAAGTCGTTGATATGGTCTTTCGGCGTTCTGCCGGTTTCTTTTTTCAGCAGGTCGCTGAAGTAGTGCTGGGACAAATGGCTTTTTTCCGCAAAATACTGCACGGAGGGCAGGCCGTGCTCCTGGTGCCGGCGGGCGTCGAAATAGGCGCTTAGCTCCTTTTCAAACCGGCAGACGATGTCCTTGCTTTGTTGGGTTCGGGTGTTGAACTGTCTTTCGTAAAACCGGAGACAATAATTGATAAGCAGCTCCAGGTTCGACACGATGACCCGCCGGCTGTGGTTGTCAATGCGCTGTTCGTATTCGCGCCGGATGTTCGATGCGCATTCGCTTACTGTTTTTTCTTCCGTTTCGGACAGGTGCAGGGCTTCAAACACTTCGTAGCTGAAAAAAGAATAGTCGGAAATCTGGCTGCCCAAATGCGTGTTTCTTATCAGATCGGGGTGAAAAAAGAGCATCCATCCTTGGATGTCGCCTTTTTGGATTGCCTTTGTGGGCGTGTACACCTGGCCCGGTGCTGAAAATGTCATTACTCCTTCGCTGAAGTCAAACGAGTTCCGGCCGTATTCCACTCCGCAGCTTTTATCCTTGAGGGATACGATGTAGAAATCATAAACGACTTTTGTTCCCACCGCGGCTTCCGGAACGGCGATTTGCGAAACGTCTATAAGGGAAATCAGCGGATTCTGCGGTTTGGGAAGGTTCTGAAGCGCATGCAGCTCGCTGATGGATTTTAGTTTGATGAATTTTTCGGACATGGCTGGCGGTTTTGAATTCAAGGTTTTGTCTTGGCGGCAGGCAGCAGATTCCGCCTGTGTTTTTGTGCGGGTGCTTGCAGCCAAAGGTCCGCATAGCGCGGGGAGAATTCAAACATAAAACGCAGACAATCTGACACAATAAGGGGAATTATTTTTCGGCTGGGCAGTTTCCGGACCATGTTGGCGGTTTTTTGAGGCTGAGTTTTCAGACAGCATGTTTTTAAAAAACAGCAATAAGGGAAGGCAGCTATATGTCATGCAATTGAAGAGAGTATAAGTTGTTTTTTTAATAAAATATAAAATTTCAAAAATAATATTTTAAAATTTTAATAAAATATTCTATTTTCAATAGGTGAATTATATTATTATGAGTCTGCGAGAGAAGGATTTTCTGGAAAAAATAATTAGTATCATCGAATCCAAGCTAAACGAGAACAGCTAAAAGGCGCACAATGTACAAGGTAGGAAGCTTATACGCAGGTGTAGGGGGAATTTGCCGGGGATTCATCAATGCAGGCGCGGAGGTGTCATGGGCCAACGAAGTGGACAGGCATGCCTGCCGTACGTACCGGCTGAATTTCGGGCATAAACTTTACGAAGAGGATGTCTGGAAGCTGAATCCGGAAGAGCTTCAGGGAATTGATGTTCTTGCCGGCGGTTTTCCCTGCCAGCCCTTTTCTCTGGCGGGTTACAGAAAAGGATTTGAAGACGACCGGGGCAACCATTTTTTCAGAATTATGCAGTATGCCAGAGCGCTGAGGCCCAGGGTGCTGTTTCTGGAAAACGTGAAGAATCTGGCTACTCACGACAAAGGCAAAACGTACCGGGTGATCGAGGAAACGATAAGAGCCGAGGGCTATGCTTTTCATGCGAAAGTGTTGAACACAAAAGATTACGGAAACATACCTCACAATCGGGAGCGTATTTATATTGTTGCTTTCAAGACCGAGCCGGGCGATTCGGGCTGCATTGCGGACAGCTTTTCCTTTCCGGATCCTGTGCCGTTGTCAAGAACCGTTGCCGACATTGTTGATTACGAGGCCAGAGTGGACGGCCGCTACTATTACGGAAAGGAGAGAAGCATGTACGGCCAGCTGAAGAAATACATGCGCAGCCCGGAGACGGTTTATCAGTGGCGGAGAAAATATGTGAGGGAAAATAAGGGCAATGTGTGCCCTGCGCTGACGGCCAATATGGGAACCGGCGGGCACAATGTTCCATTGGTGGTAACCAGACACGGATTCAGAAAACTGACGCCCAGAGAGTGTTTTGCTTTTCAGGGTTTTCCGGATAGCTTCAGAACTCCCGGAGATATGGCCAATTCGCACTTGTACAAACAGGCTGGGAACTCGGTGAGCGTGCCTGTGGTTGAAAGAATTGCCTCACGGATTATTCAGGTGCTGGAGAAAAGCTCGTTTGTTTCGGTTCGGGAATCTTTGCAGGCGAAGTAAGCGGCGGAGGCTTTTATGTTGTCGCGCGGTCGGTGTTTTGTTATTGTTTTCTTACAATTTTTATTTTCGGAGCCAGTCCCTGTCTGCCGGACTCGTTTTTGGGGGGACAGCAGGGTTTTGTTTTTTTTCAGGAGGAAAGAAAACCTTTATCCTGTTTTTTATGTCTGGCAGCGCGTAACAATGACTTGGAGCAGTTTCCGGGAAGGTTATTTTGAAGCGAACCCGAATGATTCTGAATTCATTCATTAATATTTTGATTTGATTTTTTATCTTTCTGTAGTGTGAAACATAGGATGAATCCGGATGGAAGCTTAGGTGGAACAGAATTGTAGCGGTTATTTTTTCTGTCAGCTCGGTATTTTCGGCTTTCCTGCCAGGCCCCCCAGCACATTTTTTTTGTCGGAATCTTAGAAAAACCCAAAAATAATTCTAGTATGAAAAAAAGGTTAATGATTGTTGCGGTGCTGCTGTTTGCGTATGCAGCGTCCAATGCTCAAAAGTGGGAAGCCAAACCCGGGAAATTCGGCTTGTCGAAATTTGCGGAGGATGTGGACCCGAAGAATCCGCTTCCTGAATATCCGCGGCCGAACATGGTGCGTGAGCAGTGGCAAAACCTGAACGGACGGTGGGATTTTGCCGTGGCAGAGAAGAGCAAGACAATAAGCGAAATAAAATTTGATAAAAAAATATTGGTGCCGTTTTGTATGGAGAGCCCGCTGAGCGGGATAGGAAAGCATCTTGAAGAATACAGCAAGGAGAACGGGAAGGATTTGAATTATTCCACCGCCCGTTTTTGGTACAGACGCTCTTTTGCAGTGCCGCGAAAGTGGAAGGGCAAGCGTGTCAAGCTGAATTTCGGAGCAGTTGACTGGCATGCGGCGGTGTATGTGAACGGAAAAATGGCGGGAGAGCACAAAGGCGGTTATGATGCGTTTTCGTTCGATATTACCAAGTATTTGAAGCCGGGAAGAAAACAGGAGATTGTAGTTGCGGCTTATGACCCTATCGACTCCGAGCCGATTGTCAGAGGAAAGCAGGTAAGAAAGCAGAGTTATATGTTTTACATGCCTGTGTCGGGCATTTGGCAGACGGTTTGGCTTGAGCCAGTGCATGAGTCGCGCATCACGTCGCTGAAGCTTACGCCGAACATCGACGACGAAACGCTGCGCTGTCAGGTGAATGTCACCGACGCTGCCTGGAACTGCAGAGCTAAAGTCACTATAACGGACAAGGAAGGCCGCGAGATTGCAGCGGATGAAATCGGGTGCAACACGGAGAGCAGCTTCAAAATCAAAGGCTGCAAGCTTTGGTCTCCGAAGTCGCCGTACCTTTACGATATTCGGGTGGAGCTTTTGGACCCGGAGGCAAAGACGGTCCGCGATGCGGTTTCGTCTTATTTCGGAATGAGAAAAATCGAGCTTAAAAAGCACGGCCGGGGATTCAACAGAATTTTTCTGAACAATGAAGCTTTGCTGCACAACGGCGTGCTGGACCAGGGCTACTGGCCGGACGGAATTTACACGGCTCCGACGGACGAAGCGCTGCGCTACGATCTGGAGATGATAAAGAAAATGGGTTTCAACATGTCGCGCAAGCATATTAAGGTTGAGCCGCAGCGCTGGTATTACTGGGCGGACAAGCTGGGCGTGCTGGTATGGCAGGATATGCCTTCGGCAAGTCCTCCGCGAGAAAGCGGCATTTATCGCAGCCAGTTTGACGCCGAGCTTGAAGAAATGATGACTGCGCTTTACAATCATCCTTCCGTGGTGATGTGGGTGCTGTTTAATGAAGGCTGGGGCATAACGGAGAAGCTGCACGACGGAAAGTACAATCCTGCCGTTGGTTTTGATATGGAACACGTCTTCGGCATAGCCAAAAAGCTTGACAACACCCGGCTGATAAATGTTGAGAGCGGTTCCGGAGGCATGGCTTTGCAGGGAATGAACGTGTATGATTTGGGGATTGGAGACGTCGTTGATTTTCACTGCTACGGAACAACCAATTTGCCCACGCCGTCTTTCAAAAGAGCGTCGGTAATCGGGGAGTACGGTTACAAAAAATATAAGGAGATGGCGCCGCTATATGGTCCTTTGGTTAAGAGATACAATGTGTCGGGCGTGGTCTGGACACAGATAACCGACGTGGAACACGAAAAAAACGGTCTGATGACCTATGACCGGAAAAAAGTGAAAGAAGGGCTGAAAACCGTGCAGGATTTGAATAAGGAAAATTATTCCGAATAATTGTTTTTTGGAACACAATAATAAAGACAGGCTCCGGATTCTGTTCAGTGCCTGCTTGTTTAAGAGTCTGTTGAACATTTCTATATATATATGCGTCGCGGATGCCGCGTGAAATGCAAAGAACTTATAGCGGAAGGAATACTTGGAAATAAAAATTATTAGAGATAAAGAAATTGAGTTTTATTGAATTTTTTTAGGACATAAAAAAGATTTTTTTTATTATAGGTAGCAAAGCTAAAACAGATGAGGCGAGCAGTTTCCTATGTATCGGAATCGGTTAAGGAAGTGTGGATTTTTCGGGGTATACAAGACGTTAGTCTTAATTCTGACATAGAAGAATAGGCTGGTTTGGGTTGAAGGGTTTTAGTTTTCTGTGGTTTAAAGGCTGTCCGCTTGTTTCAGAAACTTAAGCGGAGGCCGGTGTTAAAAAAACAAAACAAGTAAGCATGAAATCAAATAGCAAAGACTCGGTGGCAGTTATTATTCCGCTTTACAACGGGGCAAAATGGATTGAGGAAACTATACACTCCGTACTGGAGCAGGAATTGAAGCCTGCGGAGATTATTGTAGTGGATGATAATTCTACCGACAACGGATGCGAGATCGTCAGCAAATACAAGCAGATTACTTTGGTTAAAAACCAGGGGAAAGGCTCTTCCATGGCCCGGAACCTTGGAACAACGCTTTCAAAGTCCGACTTTGTGGCATTTTTGGACCAGGACGACTTGTGGCATCCGTCGCATCTCCGCTTGCTGAGGGATGCTCTGCTGAACAATCCGGAAGCAAACAGCGCAGTGGCCGCCGCCAGCAGCTTCGAGAATGAGACGCCTTGCTACAATGCCGGCCAAACGGGCTATTCGTATTTTGATCCGTGGACGCGTTTTCCTTTCACAATTGGCGTGGACGGCCCTTCGCTGGTTTTGGTCAGAAGAGAGGTGCTGTTTGATATCGGGCTTTGGGAGGAAAAATCAACGGGAATGGGCGATGCGCTGCTGTTTTTAAAACTGTCGGCTAAGAAGGCCTTGTTGCGGCTGAACGCTTGCACGGTGGGCAAGCGCGTTCATGCGGGCTCTCAGTGGATCGCCATTCGCGACTGGGGCGCCAGCTATCTGAACTTCAGGCATCAGGTTATGGAAAGCGCGCTGAATTTCAGGAAAAAAACCGCTCCGGACGATCCCCTTCTTCCTGCATTCGAGAGCAGAATGGCGGCCTTGAGATCGCTGCAGCTGCTTACAAGAGCCGTGTCGGAAGACAACAGGGGAAACATTGTTTTTTATGCGAATAAAATGGAATTTCAGCTGAAGCACTATTCGGAAGAGTATATGCCGCATGTGTTTTACTGCCTGATGGGCGCGCTGTTTCCTATTCACGACAGCGAAAAACTGAGGATAGAAAGAGACCGTGCATTCATAAAGCTTCTGGAGATATGGCCTGAAAGCGCCCCGAGAACCAGAGAGTCTTTGGAAAACCTGATTGGAGAAAAACCGCTGGTTAGCTAGGCGCGTTGCGCGGCAAAACATCTGCATTTTTTTTGGAAGCGTAAATTATGTCACCGGAAGAAACAAGCAAAAAAAAAGTGCTGGTTACGGGGTCGTCCGGATTTGTCGGACGGCTGATTATTCCTTATTTGAGGCGCAGCGGTTTTTTCATTCGGGGATATGGACGCAGTCCGGACACGGTTTCCGACGAATTTACCGAAGGCGCGGTTGAAGACACGGAATCGCTGAGAGAAGCTCTCAGCGGAATGGATTCGGTTGTTCATCTTGCGGCTTTTTCCGACGACGGAGACTTCCTGCGGCAGATTTTGGAGCCCAACATTGTCGGTGTCTACAGCTTGTTCGAGGCTTTGAAGGGGAGCAAAGCGCAAAGAGTTGTTCTTGCCAGCAGCACGCAGGCAGCGGACATTGATCATCTGCCGGGTACCGTGCCCTCTGAGTTAAGCTGTCCTTCGAACTATTATGGATTGTCAAAAATATGGCTGGAGAAAGCCGGCGAAATGAATGCGCGCCTGCAGCAGCTGGATGTAATAGCCGCCCGGCTTGGGTGGATAATACGGAGCAAATCGGAATTTGAGGAAATCAGCAAAAAGAAAGGCTGGCAGAAGCTGTATTTGAGTCATCTTGATGCGCAGAGATTCTTTTTGTCCTGCCTGTCGGCACCTGTGAGCGGGTTTAGTGTGGTCAATGCGGTCAGTCGGCCGGTACATAGCAACAGATACGACATGGAGAAAACAAGGAAGGTGACGGGCTTTCAGCCGGACAATGCTTTTCCGGACGGTTTAATTCAGCAGCTGGTAGTTTGACGGAATCTGCATGACAGCTAAACTTAACATATACGAGAAACATGGTTGTTGTGCAGATTGCACCGGCCATTGAAAACCATTAAGTACAGATGAAAGCAGCAGCAGTTTACAGGCCGGACGATCCGGTTAGCCTTCGGATATATTACGACAGCCTTTTTTTTGAGCTGTCGGCCTTAGGGGTTGATATTGTCCCTTTCGCAGAAGACGAGCCTGTTCCTTCGGGATGCGATTTGTTATGGGATCCCGGGCTTTGCATGCGTCCGCTGTCTTTGAGCGTTATGAACTCAGACATTCCCGTTGTCGGCAGCATGCACGGGCTTAAGGCTTACTCGCTTCCGGTGCGCGAGCTTGTTTCCTCGCCGGAAGAGGAAGCGGAGTTACTCGCCTGCCGGGATGTTCTGGACGGGCAATGGAAGAGGTTCAAAGAGCGGATCGACGCGCTGGTGACCGTTTCGGAGTACGGTAAGGCAGAGGTTGTAGGAGCCGTTGGCATTGATCCCGAAAAGGTATTTACTGTTTACAATGGGGTGGACAAAGCTGTTTTTAAAGAAAATGGAAAAAGAAAGAGCATTGGAAAGCCCTATTTTTTTCATGTTTCATCCGTAAACCCCATAAAAAATTTTCAGCGTTTGCTGGAGGCTTATTCCCTGATGCCTGAGGCCGCAAGGCCCGATCTTGTGGCCGTTGTTCCCGGCTGTCAGGACAGAATAGACATAAAGGGAGTGCGGCTTATTACCGAGACTGTGCCGCAGACAGAAATGGCCGAATGGTACAGGGGAGCAACGGCTTTGGTTTTTCCTTCGCTTCGCGAAACATTCGGAATGCCCGTGATAGAAGCAATGAGCTGCGGAGTTCCTGTGCTGACTTCGAATACAACGGCCTGCGCCGAAATATCGGGCGGCGCGGCGGTGTTAGTTGATCCGCGCTCGGTTGAAGAGTTGAAGAATGCCATGCTGAAGCTTAGCCTTGACGGAGATTTCAGAAAAAAGCTGGTTCAGAAAGGACTGAGGCAGGCTGAGATATTTTCCTGGCAGAAAGCGGCCGAGCGGCTGAGGCAGATATTCAACCAGGTTGTAAGCCGGCGGAGGCGCAGGGAACCCAGGATGAGGAAATTGGAAGTGACAACAACCGCAGGCTGCAAGATTAATTGTTCTTTTTGTCCGCACGCAGCTTTTTACAAAAGTTTTCGGGCAAAACACGCCGACAGCAAGCACATGAGTTTCAGTGTTTTTAAAACCTGCATTGACAAACTTCCTGCGGATGTCGGAATCGGCTTTGGAGGCATGAGCGAACCTTTTCAGAATAAAGAATGCACTGAAATGGTTTTGTATGCCAAGGAAAGGGGACATTCTATTGAAATATTCACCACCCTTTCGGGACTGGATCTCGGAAATCTGAAGCGGCTGTTTGCGCAGCTGGCTTTAACTTGCAGCGGCGAAGGAGACAGGTTTTACATTCACCTGCCTTCCGACAACAACTGGGAGCGTATTCCGGTTGACCGTGAGCTGATTGAGAAAATTGATTTTGTTTTGGCTAATGACTATGAAGCTGAGTTTCACTATCATGGAGAAAATATTCATAAAGACCTGCAGTCCATTGATTTTAACGGCCGTCTGAGCCACTGGCCGCTGCACAACCGTTCGTTCAACGAAACGGCGCTTATCAAAAAGTCTGAGGCCAAGAAAGGGGTGATATCGTGCGTAATGAATATGGAGGTGAATCTACTGGCTCCCAACGGCCGGGTGCTGCTGTGCTGCCAGGACTTCGGCATTGACTGCGTAATCGGGAACCTGCTTACGGATGACTTTGACAGTCTGTACAAGAGCAAGGTGTTCAGA
>JAKSBZ010000385.1 GCA_022360875.1 Cytophagales bacterium
ATAACGGTGTTTCGTCGATCTTGACGGCTTTGATTTGTTTTTGGAGGTCCTGCAGCCGGGAGATGAGTTTTTCTTTGGCATAGCCGGAAGCCTGGGGGATTTGCTTCCGGAGCTGCTGTTCGGTCTGCAAAAAGCGGCTGAGCCGGGCTTTCTTTTTGGCAATGGAGGCTTTGAGGTGCCGGAGCTGGTAACGCTTGGCGTGCAGGGCTGAGGTGTCGGGGGGAATAGCCGCCACCGAGAACCGGGGCAGATAGCTTTCGCTTGTCTGGGCAGACGAAGCGCCGTTAAACATATAGGGCTGGTTGGCGCGCAGGCTGATGGTCTGGATAACCTGATCCTGGAAAGCCTGCACTTCCTGCAAAGTTGCGTAGGCAAACCGTTGGGTCTGAATGTTTATTTTTTGGCCGGTGATCTCGGAGTTCTTTCTTAAAATTATCTAACTCTAAAAAGATGCTTTCATTTATGACAATACCTATATTGTACACTACAGGCTATTAAAGAGCAGTCATAAAAAGGCAATTTCAATATCACAAAACAGCGCGCTAATTTAGATGAAAATTCAAGTGAGGCACACTGCTTTTCACTTGATTATTATTTCATTTAAAAAAAAGCAAATGTTAGTATACGCGGAAAGAAAAAAAAGAAAAAGATTTTCGGAAAAAGAATGGCAAAGTACCTTTACACCTAAAAAGAAAAATGAAGATGGGCATAAGATTATCTTAACGAATAAAAATACGGCAACAGGTTTACCAGAATTACGCTCGCTGACTGGAATAGAACTAGCAATGGGAATGCAACAGACGGTAGATATATCAGATGAAATTCTTGAGAAAACCATTAAAGAAATGGTTGTTAAACGATTAGAAGAAGGATTTCTAAGAACTACCGATGGTAAGCTGGTAAAAACAAAAAGAATAATAGACTACGGAGGTTTAGAAACAATCACAAAAAACGGAGGACTTTCTAAAGGAGTAAAATACAATGGCCTAAAAAGAGGAGTAAACTACGGTTACAAAACAAAAGAGGGGGTAACAGTAACAACCAAAGCCATTAACCAACAAATTGCTTTAGAAAATAAACTCTTTAAAAAAGCTCTGTCAGGCCTTAAGCTAGCAGGATTTGTATTTGAATATGTAGGGCTTGCACAAGCTATGGTTTATAATGATTTTAGCAGAATGAATCCAATAGGTTTTATAGGAGATGATGAATTTGACAAGCTTGACAGAATCATGGATGCGCACGCTTATAAGCAACTGCAGGAGGCTAAAACGAAAGGAGCTGAAGCAGTGGAAGCATTGATAAGGCGAGTGGGGATTCTTGAAAGAGAATACGTAATTATGCGGCTTAATAAAGATATTGTAAACCAGGTTTTAAGCAGAACTATACAGAATGAGGAGCAGCTATATGAAGCGATAAGCTATGTTCAGGAAGTTAATGCGTTTATTCTTTTTAAAAGAAAATTAAATGGTGATCTTGTAATAGATACTATTTTTTCATAAAAAACAATCGCATTTATGGATTTCACGGCGTTCATTGTATTGACAATGATCATTTTTATTGTTACTGGTTTAGCTTTGCTTGGCGGCTACATTGAAACAAAAATTCTTTTCAGAAGAGTAAAAAAAGTAAACATAAAAAAAAAGAACGGAAAAGTAAAGGGCTACCGTGTTACCAAGAAAGGAGAACAGTATGATCAGGATTTGTTTTTGGATGAATAGGGAATAAATTCTGCCACCTGTACTTCGTCTGTAAGGCAGCGTGGGCAAACCGTTGGGTTTGAATGTTTATTTTTTTGGCTGGTGATCTCGGCTTGCCGCGTGCGGATTTTGGCGGTTAAAGCTATGTGGACAAAGTGCCGCCCTTTGTTAAAACTGCAAACCAACGCATGTATAAAACAGTCTTCCAAAACAGAACACACCGCAGCTCTCACACACTTCGATCAATTCCTCCCGCCGGGTTGAGCAGCAAGGTGACAAGCGCTCTCGAAACGACAATTATAAAAACTTAGCTGGGCAGCTGCAGGCTGTTTTGGGGGAGAAATAGAGATATGCCTAAAAGTGGTGTTTGGTTGAAAAATAGCGGCAAATCTATTTGATTTATAGTCGCAAAAAAATCAATCAAAAAACAACTTACCGCCATGGGCAAAAATAGCGAAATATCATCACATTTAGAACTTTCTTCAGATCCATTAACGGACATGCTTCGAAAAGGCGCTCAGGATTTGATTCGTCAGGCTGTAGAGGCCGAATTGACAGCATTAATGGAGCAATTTAAAGACATAAAAACAGAGGATGGAAAAGCCGCAGTTATTCGAAATGGCTATCTTCCAGAAAGAAAAATTCAGACAGGAATTGGCCCTGTGAGTGTTAGAATCCCAAAAATAAGATCTAAAACGGCAGAGGCTATTACGTTCAATTCTCAGCTTGTTCCCCCATATGTTCGTAAATCGAAATCATTAGAGGCGGCAATTCCCTGGCTTTACTTAAAAGGGATTTCTTCGGGAGAAATGGAGGATGCTTTACAAGCCTTATTGGGAATAAAAGCCGGAGGTTTATCTTCGAGCACAGTCTCCAGACTGAAAAAAGAATGGGCGAAAGAGTATCAAGATTGGCACAGACAACGGCTTGATGATCGGCGCTGGGTATATATTTGGGCCGACGGTATTTACAGTGGCCTCAGAGGCGATGATGGCAAACTGTGTGCGCTTGTGGTTATCGGTGTGGATCAATCAGGAAACAAGCATTTTCTGGCTATCGAAGATGGAGTTAGAGAATCGAAACAAAGCTGGAAAGAAGTTCTTTCAGGTTTAAAAAACAGAGGAATGAATAAGCCGGAATTAGCCATTGGTGACGGGGCTATGGGTTTTTGGGCAGCACTTGAAGAAGAATTTCCAGAGGCAAAAATGCAGCGTTGCTGAGTGCATAAAATAAGCAACGTATTAAATTATTTTCCAAAATCCACTCAGCCCAAAGCGAAAGAAAAGCTTCGTGATATTTGGCAGGCAGAAACAAAAGAGGAAGCGCAAAAGGCTTTTAATGCATTTGTGAACGCTTTTGAAGCGAAATATCCGAGAGCGGTCAAATGTTTGACAAAAGATCGTGACTTTCTATTGAATTTTTACGATTTTCCTGCCGAACACTGGCAGAGTATCAGAACCAGCAATCCGATAGAGTCGACTTTCGGTACCATCCGGCACAGAACGAAGCGTTCAAAAGGCTGCCTCAATCGAGATGGCATGCTTCATATGATGTTCAAACTTGGAAAATGCGCTGAGAAAAATTGGCGTCGGCTGAGAGGATATAAAACATTGACAAAAGTAATCGAGGGTGTTCTGTTTAAAGACGGCGAAGAGATCAAAGAAGCCGCTTAGTTCGACTTACTGTCCAAACACCAGATTTGGGTATAGCTCTTCCCTGAAAGCTTGATCACTATCGAAAGTGGCGCTTTTAGGGACAATCGCATTTCCACCATCACTTTTTCAGAAGGTTTAACCACTATAGGGGGCTATGCCTTTTATGGAAATGACCTTAAATCTGTTATTTTTCCCAAAAGGTTAGATTACATTGGAATACATGCCTTTTATGAAAATGATCTTGAATCGGTTGTTTTTTCAGAAGGCTCTTTAACAATTGCAAAAGGAGCTTTTCAGCGCAATAATTTGACTTCAGTTTCTTTTGCTGAGGGTGTAACAGCTATTAAAGAGCAAGCTTTTCGAGAAAATAATTTGACAATGGTAAGTTTTCCCAAGAGCCTATGCACTATTGGGAAATATGCCTTTGATGAAAATCAGTTGACTTCCGTTTTCTTTTCCGAAGGGATAAACTCAATTGAAAGTGGAGCCTTTTCTGATAATAAATTAACATCAGTTACTTTTCCAAAGAGCTTACGAACAATTGGATCATATGCCTTCGAGCAAAA
>JAKSBZ010000040.1 GCA_022360875.1 Cytophagales bacterium
AATATATTTAACAATATGATAATACGAGAATCTGTTTTGCAAACCCATCCCAACGGATTCTTTTGACATTAAACTGCCACCCGTTCTTACCCAAACCAAATCACATAAACACTCATTCAAAAGCGAACAACTCATTGGTTTATACACACAACCCGATCTGTATTTTCGCTTCTTAAAACAATACATCATTATGGAACAGCGACTCACCATCGTCGGGCTCGGGGTGTCCGATCTCAAAACATCAAATGACTTTTATGAAAAAATGATGGGCTGGAAAAAACTTCCGTCCAGCAACGAAAGCATAAGCTTTTTCCAGCTGAACGGAATTCTGCTTTCACTTTATTCGCGCGAAAAACTGGCTGAAGACGCCAATGTGTCTCCCATTGGATCAGGCTTCCGGGCAGTGAGCCTGGCATACAACACACGAAGCGCTAGCGAAGTGGACGATATTATTCAAGAGCTTGAAAACAAAGGCGTACGCGTCGTAAAAAGACCGCAAGAAGTTTTTTGGGGAGGTTACAGCAGCTACATTGCCGATCCGGACGGGCATTTATGGGAAATCGCCTACAATCCTTTCTTGCCACTGGACGAAGAGGGAAACGTTGTGCCCTCCTGACACATCACTCACAGCGTGTTAAAAAGGTCATCCCGAAACATCGGCGGGGATGACCTTGTGTCCAGAAAATCAATGATGCTTCACGCGCATCAGGACTTCCTGCTGTTTGCCTTTGTTGAACCGCTGATGGTACGATCCGGTAATATATCCTGTCACCCTGCGCAAGGTCATTATATCTTCGCTTCCGCAGTCCGGACAAGTCATTTTTGACTCTTTCTTTATTATTCCCTCGTAGCCGCAATCCAGGCATTTGTCCAAAGGAATATTTGTACAGAAATAGTACAGTCCTTTATCCATGGCTCCGCGGACAATGTCCTTATAAATCTCAGGCGTAATATCATTTCTCATCTCCACGTAAGTAATACAGCCGCCAGTGCACAGCTCATGATACTTGCCTTCAAGTTCAATTTTGTCGAACCAAGGAATTTCCTGCCAAACCGGCACGTGGTACGAGTTCGTTATAAAATCCTTGTCCGTTACATCAGAAATCTCGCCGTACTGTTGCTTAAGCTGCGTAGCGAATTTGTGACAAAGACTTTCTGCCGGCGTGGCATACAGACTGATGTTTTTGTTCAGCCGTTCGCCTTCAGCGTCGCAGATATCCTTCAGCTCACTGCATACCTGATAGAAAAAATCATCGGCATCTTTGTTCAGATAGTGGTTGGTGCCGAAAATAACCGTAGAAGCCTCGGCAACGCCGATAAATCCCAAAGCAAAAGTTCCGGTATTAAGAACTTCTCCGATAGGCTGGTTTTCTCGGTACTCCCCGTTATGCTCCCACACGCGGTTCTGGTACATAAAAGGCGCCGAGCCCATCACCTGCTTGGCCTGCCATTGGTAGCGTGTGTTCATCATTTCGATTCCCTTATAAGCCATTTCTCTGACCTTCAGCAAGAAATCCTCTTTAGACTGGGTTTCCAAAGCGATTTTTGGAAAATTCAGCGTCACCGGCGAAAGGTTTCCCCGTCCGGTTTTAGAATTCGAACCGTTTCTGTTGGCACCCAGCCGCGTTCGGCACCCCATCGTAGCCGCATTTTTTCTCGGATCTATCTCGCCGCTTTCGTCATAGATGTCGTACACCTCCGCGTTACAGTTCACATAATTCGGATACACACGCTTAATCGAGCACTCGTGCGCCAGGTTCAGCAAATCTTCATTGTTTACTGTTCCGTCCTTTTTAACATGATACTGCCAAATCTGCTGCGGGAAAATCGGCGTGGTGTGCTTCTCGCCTATTCCGTCCATTGTCGCTTTCAGAATAGAGCGGATAAACAACTTGCCGCCCCACGACTCACAGCACCCGTAGTTGATGGAACTGAACGGCAGCTGATTGCCTGCGCGGCTTTCCAGATGGTTCAAATTATGAATAAAAGCCTCGCAAGCCTGCTCGGTTTCACGAACCGTACGCAGATACGACTCTCTTAGCAGCGGATCATCAATTTTTTTGTTTTTGGCCACGGCATCCAACAAGATTTTTTCGTCAACCTCCGGCACAGGATTTTCCCGGTACATAGAGCACTCTTTCAAATGTTTTTCGAAGGAAATCCGGATGAATTTGTCCATGGCGTAATCAATGGACTGAACAGAAATGCCCCCGAACTGACAGTTCGACTGGCACTGAATAACAACAGCCGCTATGGACAAAGCGGAGCTGATGCTCTTCGGCGGCCGCATGGTGCCGTTGGTTGTTTGTATGGGCTCAGACAGAATAGCGGACAAATCGATAAACATGCAGTTCTGCTGCCCCACCGCATAAGCATTGAAGTCATGAATATATATCCAGCCTTCCTCATGCAAACGCGCGTGCTCCTCCGGAAGCAAATACTTCTTGGCATATTCCCGCATCACTTCACTTGCAACCCTTGTCATGCGCGCAGTAAAAACCTTCTCGGGCATGTTGGCATTTTCATTCTCAATATTCTTGAGTTTCACAGCCTCATCTACGTATTTCAGCAATCCGTCTCGCTGTATTTTCCGCTTAGTTCTGTACTCAATGTATGCTCGGGCAATCTGCGGCTCTTTCAGATAAATCAGCTGCTCCTCAACCTCTTTTTCAATCTCATAGATGCTCACCCGCTTGAAGCCAGCGAATTCAGACTCTATCTTCAAAGCAATGTATTTGGCAATATTCAGGTTTTCCTCACGGTCCACATCCACCGCATTGCAGGCTTTCAATACAGCCAGCATGACCTTTTCCTTTTGAAAATGTGTGATTGATCCGTCCCGCTTGACTACTTCTGTCCTCATAATTTGTTGCTTAAAAAAAGTTGTGATGTGAAATGAAGTAAAGGAAAAAACTCAAAACATCAACTGACGAAAATCATCATATTATATAAATTTGTTCATTTGGAGGATTTGATACATTGCACTGGTATATATTTTATTTATTTTATTTTGTATTTTACACTCAAAGCACATCAATAGAGTTTTACTTTCTTTTTGATAAATACAACAGCCTTTTTAGAAATCACAAAATTCAAAAACAACGAAACAATCTTTCAGCAAGCCTTAAACACTCAACCTGGCCATTTCATAACCCAAAAAACTATTTCATATTTATGTGCCCCGCTCAGCGTACTATACAAACCAATCAGGGCATCATTTGCCGCTAAAAAAATCAGCTCTTTCCCTTTACCAGATTTAATTCTCGCCGATCAAACTTTAGGAACCACCGCTTCATTTTCTTGTTTACAAAGCAAACTTGCCCGTAATTTTATGTTCGATCCTCTGACTCGGCGCATTCGAAACCATTCTTTCTCCTCTTTCCCTCCCTCATCGCAATATGCAGCGGCATCATTTACCGATCACCGACCCGAGTTCATCCAACAAAAACGAATCATTCAAATGGCCCGGCAGAAAATCATTCAAATGGCCGGTCATTGGGACGACATATTATTTCTCCCGGGGCGTGTTGTCAAACGAATAGAAAAACTGGAGGCCGAGCAATATCTTGAGTTCAGAGAATATATCAACCATGCAGCCCCTGACACTCCGCTGCCTCAAATTCCAAAATTTGAAGGCCCGTATAACAGCCTGCAGGAATTGGCAGCAAAAGTCAGCGATGAAGACAGACAAAAAATCACACAAAAATGGAAAAAGCAAGATCCTAAGTACAAATACATCATCCTCGAAAATGCGACCGAAGAACACCCAAGCTCAAAAATTCGAGATTTAAAAATTGGGACGTCAACAGTCAGTGAAGAAGAACAGCGCATCGGCCAAAAAAAAGGAAGCGTTGAAACGCTGATTAAAGCTGCAAAACATACAACAATGGACATGCCCGTCAGCAAAAAATACGGGTTCAGAGACGAAGATTCCCAAAAAAGGGGCGCAAGAAGCGCCAAGAAAAACCTCGTAATATTCCGCCAGATGATTGCAGAAATGGGACCTGAAGTGGCTAAAAAAATACGCTCAGACGTCCGGAAAATTTACAACTGGATAAGCAGTTCCCAAACAGTATATGTTGGCGCAAGCATGCTGATGGTCGCCAACGAAGATAAGCCGGAAATAAGCAAGGCCGTCATGATCGACTTTGCTCACCCAATAAGCACCAGACTTGGATTTGACGAATCAAAAGTTGAAAAATATCGAACAGGAATGCTCACAGGCTTCAGCAGCATCCTCAGTATGCTTAACATACACATCAACGAAAACTTCGAAATTCCCTACCCAAACCTGGAGCCGGAAAAGCAAGAAACATTAAAGACCACCCGGGTGCAGATAAGCACAGAAACCCAAAGCACGCCGCCTACACCAAAAGGCGAAGCGCCCTCGCCTAGCTCCAGTGCGGCAAGTGAATTCCCCATCCTTCCCCTGAAACAATCACCTACGGCGAAAACAGTAACTGAATATTCCTTCTATACTGAAAGTGAATTTGACCGCTTGAATGATGAAGAAAGCACTAGCAAACTTCTCAGTCTTACTCCGCAACAATCACCTACTGCAGCTGCGCCTCAGCAGACTGAAATGTTTTCAGAACAACTTCCCCCTTCACCTATCGAAATGACGGTCCGCTTTCAGCCAAGCCTTGAAAGCCTTATAAGCCTTTCTCCCGCCAGCACTCCGGATATAAAGCATGATTTTTCGCTTGTTCACGACTCCATTCGCAGGATTTCTTTGCCGAGAATCAACCGCATTCCTCATTTTTCTACCGAATTTTTCGACTCGCTGATAAAACGCGAAGAACACCATAAAGGCTCCTCTCGCCGGCCCAGTGCTCTGGACACTGCCGCCAGCGCCATTCCTCCTTTGCCTCTTCGCGACCATCCGTCTCTTCAGACTATCAGAAACAGCCTTGAACAATACGAAACCCTCGAATGGCACGAAGAACCAATTACTCTGCACTCTTCATTTAAAGTCCTGATAAAACTGGAAAATGAAATCAATTCGTGGCTTTACAAACATCCCTATACCCTGCTCTGGTCGACAACCCCTGAAAGCAGACTAACTATTGTCCTGCTTAAGCTTCTCAATGCTGTTCAGAAAGAAATGGATGAGCTCATAAGCCAACTTGTACGCCTTAAAATCGACTTCCCGGTATTTGACGAACAGGACCAGGAAAGAATACAAAAATGCTGGCAGGCAATCCGTCAAAATTGGGACAGCCTGTTTCCTGTAGAAATTGATCCGAACATAAAAAACCGGATTTTCAATTATTTTGCTCATCTTATGGCCTACAACAGCGGGTTGGAATTATTGGAAGAAATATTTTTGCAAGAACACCCCTATGATATAAAAATACTGTCACAAGTAAAAAGGGTTAAGGAAGGTAAAGAAATCCTGAACCAGAACTTTTTGCTTGATATTAGCGAACCTGAAGAAGAAAGCTTTTTGGAGCTAAGTTTCGATGACGCCAATGTTATTCCCCAAAAAGGAAAAGTGCGTATACGTGTTCCGGATATGGAACACATGAACGACACTTCGCTAATGGTCAATGGCTTGCACGAAATTGTTTTTGAAAAAACATTGCTAACAGACGAATTAGGAGAAGAATGGAGCATGCTGAGCAAACCGACCAGCCCGGACAGAAACTATGAAATTGAACTCGTTCCCACTCCCGCATTTATTCAGAGCCCGGCGTACCTTCGCTTCGCCCGCGCCCTGGCCCATGCCCAGGATTTAATGACAGGAAAGCCTCATGATTTGCTTTCAAAGCTTCCTTCCAAAAAAAAGAGAAGCAAGCAAGCGATAAAACAGCATTTCGAAGACTACAAGGACCAGCTTACTGAAGCAATAGAGAACCCGCTCCGGCTGGAAGCATTCCTTCCGCTGCGAACAGGAACTTCGATGTACTCAGCCTATTCGCAAGGGGGATGGTACGAGGGGCTAAAAAGTTCTTATCCGGAACTAGACGACGACGAATTCATCCGGACTGGATACATGCCATCCTAATCCTTAGAAATATAATCATAGGATTTATTTCTTCTGAACGCGGCGCACATTCACCCCGTCCAGACGAACGATATAAGTTCCCGAAGCCAACCGGCTGCAGTTAACCACATCCTTTGGCTTTTCGGTAATTTTTTCCAGCACTTTCCTCCCGTCCATGGTAAGCATTTCAACCAACTGTCCCGCTTCCTTATTTGGGATATTCAGCCAATCTTCCACAGGATTAGGGAAATAAGTTGTTTTGCCCTTAGACTTTACCGTAAAAAAGGAAGGCGAACTGCTCAATACAATATTTTCACTGTTGATCCAGACGGTTTTTCGTGTCGATGAATAATTCCAGCGGCGAACATACAAACTGTCAATGTCCATCAAAGAAGGAAAATGATAAGTATAACTGGCATCTTCCACCAAGTCCGTGCTTGTTTTGGCCCACAGCACATACATGAATTCCCCCTTTTCGCTCCGGAATGCACCTCCGTCTGTTTTTTTGCTGTCCAGCTTCAACCGTATCGTTTCCTCCGAATCATAAGTCCAACCGTCCAGCAGCATTGACATGGTTCTGAAGGCTATTCCAAGTGAATTAGGCTCATAATCCCTGGGCTCGCGTCCGATAAACGTCTTGGACAGCCCCATATGAACAAACGGATGATATTTCGTGCCTTCTTTCTGCACGCCATCCGAAAGCGCATACACATAAATAGCGCGAATATTTTCTATCTGTCCCCTGATATACGCCTTCATTAAATAATTAAGCTGTGCCCGTTCAGATCCAATATGATCGCCCTTTTGTTTCCTTGGAATGTTGGTCTCTGTGACTATTACCTGCTTTTTGGGAAATGTGATCCCGTTGTACCCATAATCCGAAAGAACGCCCTCCATTGAATTTTTTAGAGTAATAAAAACATCCTTGGCTGCATCTGAATGTCTGAAATACTTTCTGCCGACCGGAGTCCATTTACTCAAAAAATACTGCGGATAGGAATGATAACTCAAACAATCGAAATAAGCTCCTCCTTTCAGCGGATAAGCATCCGTTGATGTGCCGCCTTTCGGATTATCCGTTTTCCGAAGCACAGCATCCAAAAAACTGACATAACCAATCCCGCCTATGCAAATAAAATCGTCAGGTTCCAGCGATTTAATCACCTCGTAGCTTATCCGCAAAGCACGCACATAATGCTCAACCGGTGCCTTCAGATTATGAAGTTGAGAAGGATCCGGATCCTGTTCGAACCAATTGCCTGCTTCTCCCCTCTTTTTCCAGGCATTTCCTGTATAATCAAAATCAGGCTCGTTCCATACTTCCCAAAATTTCACGTATTGCCCGTATTTTTTCACCAGCTTGTAAAGGTATAGCGCCATATAATTCTCTTCATTTACAGGCGTACCGTTTTTTCCTCCGTCCCAGATAGGTTCATACATATTGGCAAACATCTTGGACTGCTTTCCGTCCTTTCCATAGCTCGCCATGTCCATGTGTTTTTTTGAAGGATTGCCAATAAACATCGTAAGCTCTCTAGCGCCCAACCGATTATAATGCTTGTATACCTTCAGCC
>JAKSBZ010000360.1 GCA_022360875.1 Cytophagales bacterium
CAAATTACAGTTGGAAAACTCTCCGGCGCGCAACGCACGGATCCTGTAATTTAACTAAAGCTCCAGCTGAGAACTTTTTAATAAAACAGCAAAGCTTACCATGCACGCCCCTTAGGCTATTCTGAAAAACGAAAATCGCAGCCAGCCTTCCAGTTTGAGCATCCATAGGCTGTTTTGCCCTTGACGACTTTCCCGCCGCACTTCGGACAAACCTCCGGCACTTCGGGCTTCTCTGCCGGTTTTTCCTCGATCAGAATATTGAAGGTTTCGTCCAGCACAAACCAGCCAGCCACCTTCTCATTCCCTCTCTGAATCCCCTTGATCAGCCGGGTTTTGCCCTTGCCAACCAAATCTTTAAGCTGTGTCTTAGTCAGTTTTTTGTTTGAAAGCGCAAAAGGCAGGCGAAAATCACAACCTTCTCTAAAACGGCTGCACCCGTAAGCCTTGCTGCCCTTCAGAACAGTTCCCTGCTTACACTTCGGACAAAGCAATGCTTCGGCCTCCGGTTTTTTCTTTTCCTTGGGCGCAGCTTCGGAAGCAATCGGTATTACGGCAGACGAAGCCATCTTCACTTCGCGCACTACACTGCCAGTCAAATTGCGCATTTCCTGAATGAAATCGCCTACTTCATAATCTCCTTTTTCGATAAGCCGAAGCTTATGCTCCCATTGTCCTGTCAGTTCCGCAGACTTCAGCAAATCGTTGCGGACGGTCTGAATCAACTGAATTCCGGTGGATGTTGCCTGCAGATTTTTTTTAACCCGCTGCACATATTTTCTTTTAAAAAGAGTTTCAATGATATTGGCGCGGGTAGACGGCCTTCCGATGCCGTTTTCTTTCATAGCTTCGCGTAGCTCTTCGCTTTCCACCTGTTTGCCGGCCGTTTCCATAGCGCGAAGAAGCGTAGCTTCCGTATAGTATTTCGGAGGCTTTGTCTGCTTTTGGGCCAGCAGCGGCTCGTGACCTCCGCTTTCTCCTTCAGTAAACTGAGGCATCACCTGGCCAGTCTCGCTGCTCTTGTCATCCTCGTCCGGCTTTTCTCCTTTAAACACTTTTCGCCATCCGTCCGAAAGAATCTGCTTGCCCGTTGCCCGGAACACCTCCTTTTCAACCTCGCCGAGCACCGCTGTTTTAGATACGAGGCAGTCAGGAAAAAATACGGACAAAAAACGCCTGGCAATCAGATCATACACCTGCACCTCGCCTCCCTGAAGCATGTTGGCCGCCACATTGGTTGGAATGATTGCATGGTGGTCAGTTACTTTCTTGTCGTTGAAAACTTTCTTCGACTTTCGTAAAGGACCGCCCGCCAGAAGCTCTCCTGCCAGCTCGGCATAAGGCGCAACCAGCGAACGCAAAATTCCGCCGATCTTGGGATAGATATCATTAGGCAGATAAGTGGTGTCCACCCTCGGATAAGTCACCAGTTTTTTTTCATAAAGACTCTGTACCAATTTTAGCGTCTGCTCGGCCGAAAAACCATGCTTTTTGTTCGCTGCAACCTGAAGCGCCGTCAAATCAAACAAGGCAGGCGGCAACTCCTTGCCTTCTTTTTGCTCGAATGACACAATCCGAAAAGGCTTCTCTTTGATCTTCTCCAAAACAGCCTGCGCCTTTGCCTGCTCAGCATACCGGCCGGCCTTTGCCGAAAAAAGCACTTCCCGGTACTTGGTTTTCAGCTCCCAGTAGGGCTCCGGCTTAAACCGGTCAATTTCCAGCTGTCGGCTTACAAGCAATGCAAGCGTTGGCGTCTGCACGCGTCCGATAGAAAGCACTCCTTTTCCGCCTCCGTATTTCAGCGTATAAGCCCGCGTAGCGTTAATCCCCAGCATCCAGTCGCCGATAGCTCTCGAGCTTCCGGCGGCATATAGCTTCTCGAAGTCAGATCCGGGCTTAAGATTCTTAAAGCCGTCCTCAATAGCCTCCTTGGTAAGCGAAGAAATCCACAGGCGGCGAACCGGCGCTTTGCACTTTGCCTTGCTCAGCACCCACCGCTGAATAACCTCTCCTTCCTGCCCGGCATCGCCGCAGTTGATCACCTCTTCGGCTTCGGCAACCAGCTGCTCAATAACCCTGAACTGCTTTCTTACTCCTCCGTCCTCAATGAGCTTGATGCCGAACCTGGGCGGAATAATCGGAAGCATCTGCAGGCTCCACGACTTAAACTGAGCATGATAGTCACTGGGCTCCTTAAGCGTGCAAAGATGCCCGAACGTCCACGTAACCTGGTACCCGTTTCCTTCAAAATAGCCCTCGCGCCGGCTGCTGGCTCCCAGCACGTTGGCAATTTCCCTGGCTACAGAGGGTTTCTCGGCAATACAAACTTTCATGTCACAATGGATTTTGGGCTGTTCCTGCAGCGAGCTCCGGCATTCAGAAATTCGCGGACAGCCGTTTACAGATGGATAATACAATTTATTTCAAAAATTCCCCTGAAAGCTCCAGGGAGAATTTCGAGAACTTCAAATTTACAGAAACGACGGGAAGTTTGAAAAAATGCCGCTCTCGACTTTTATAACAAAAAAACTCACGACAATGAATGTACGAAAACAGCAACAAGCATGTGCACGCGCAGATGACCAATTGAAAAACTTGTTTCATGAAAAAATATTTTATAAAATTATATTTTTATGTAAATTATTTTATTTTCACAAAAACAAAAGAATAGTCAATAAAAAAACATGTATTTATGATTGAATAAACGCAAAGCAAAAAAAGAAAGCATGATGGATAGAGAAGACAAAGATTTTTCAGCATGCGTAAAGCCCCTTTAGTTTTTTATCAGAAAATTCAAATCAAATAGTATCTTTATTTTTCACAAAGCAAAGCGCCTGGGATCTAGAAAAAGTCAGCAAAAACAACCCTCGAAAAAAATCTAATGGATAACCCGCGGCGCGCGCACATCAAACCATACCTGTTTGCCATGGAACTACCCTACATTGAACCCCACAAGATAAAAATGGTGGAAACAATACACACTTCCACCTTAAAAGAAAGAAGCCGGTGGATAACGGAAGCCAAATACAACCTGTTCAAGCTCACCAGCAGGCAGGTAACCGTCGACCTGCTGACCGACAGCGGCACTGGCGCCATGAGCGACCGCCAGTGGGCTGAGCTTATACAAGGAGACGAAAGCTATGCCGGCTCAGCCTCGTTCGAGAAGCTTCGTGAAACCGTCCGGGAATTGCTCGGCTATCCGTTTTTCATCCCCACCCACCAGGGGCGGGCAGCGGAAAACGTTTTGTTTTCTGCGCTTGTAAAGGAAGGCGACGTAATACCGGGCAATACGCACTTCGACACCACTAAAGGACACATCGAGTTCCGGAAAGCCCGCGCAGAGGACTGCACCATCGACGAAGCATTCAACACAACCACGGACCATCCGTTCAAGGGAAATATTGATCTCAACAAACTGGAAACGGTTTTCAAAAGCGTTCCCCGGGAAAAAATCCCCTTCGTACTGATCACCGTCACCTGCAACAGCTCAGGCGGCCAGCCCGTATCCATGGCCAATATCAAAGCCGTTTCGGCGCTTGCCAAGCAATACGGAATACGCGTTCTTTTTGACGCCGCGCGCTTTGCGGAAAACGCTTATTTCATCAAAAACAGGGAAAAAGACTATGAAAACCGCACAATCCGTGAAATTGTGCTTGAAATGTTTGCCTGCGGCGACGGAGCGACCATGAGCGCCAAAAAAGACGGCATCGCCAATATGGGCGGGTTCATTGCTCTGCGCGAGGAAGATGTTTACCAACAGGCCTGCACATTCAACATTATGTTTGAAGGCTACCTTACTTACGGCGGCATGTCGGGACGGGACATGGCCGCGCTGGCACAAGGCCTGAAAGAAGCGGTCACTTACGAATATCTGCACGGCCGCATTTCGCAGGTGCGCTATCTGGGAAACAAGCTTCTCGAATACGGCGTGCCGGTGCAGCAGCCCTTCGGCGGCCATGCCATCTTCGTGGATGCGCTGAAGTTCCTGCCTTATGTACCCAGAAAAGAATTTCCCGCCCAAACTCTTGCCGTTGAGCTTTACAAAGAATCGGGAGTCCGGGGCGTGGAAATCGGCACGCTGCTCGCCGACCGAGATCCCGTAACGCGCCGAAACCGCTACCCGAAGCTGGAACTGCTTCGCCTGGCCATCCCGCGGCGGGTGTATACGGACAACCACATGAACTACACGGCCGCGGCCCTGGCAAACATCTACGCACGCAGGAATTTCATTCAGCAAGGTTACCGAATCGTCCGCGAGGCTCCGATCATGCGTCATTTCACCATCGAGCTTGAATCGGCGGAAGAAAAGACCGTGCTTTGCTAGCCCGGACCCGCAGGCTAAACAAAAGCACTTTGTCTTGTTTCTCTTCTCCAGCCAAAAAGAAAAACTCCCCATGCAAACACACGGGGAGCTTTTGTGAATCCGCATCTGACTGTGCCAGAGCGCCCGGTCCGCTTTAACCAGCAGACCAAACATCAGGCACTGCAAAATGCCGGTATGGAAAAGCTATTGCATTAATTCTTAATTATGAGACAAATCGCCCGGGGCAATTTTCGTAATTTTTCCTGAAGGAGAAGTAACCTGAAGTTTCAGATTCGAGCCTCCATTTCCCTGGAAGAATAGCACCTGAATAGGATAGGTTGCTCCTTTTCGCAAAGCCACATTTCTGCTTTTGTAACGCGTACCGTGGAAGCCTCCGTTGTCAATCAGCTCTTTTCCATCGATATACAAGTACGAGCCATCGTCAGATCCAAGAGAAAATTTGTACATTCCCTCTTCCTGAGCTGTGTAAAAGCCATTCATCTCCAAACTGAAATTAAACTGAGGCGCTTGTTTAGGAACTTCAACTGCCGAAACAGCCACTTTTTTTCCTTTTGCCTCCTTAATTTTCTTCGGAGAATCGTTAAGCCCTTTTGAAATCTTACAGATCAAACCCTTCTTTTTGCCAGGCTTCAAACTGCTTTCCAAGTATTTAAGCCTAACTGCTTTAACTTCCAGTGTCTTGCTTTTCTTTTTGTCCGGACGAATAGAAGCAATTTTGATTACGCCTTCTTTAGCCACCTCAATAGGCTTGGTGTAAAGCTGAGAAGCCTCAGTAGGCTCAGAACCGTCGGTTGTATAGTACATTTTCGCGCCAACCGAATTGTTTCTAAGCTTCAGCTCACCTTTGGTCAAAAACTCCACTTGATCCGACGAAGACGTAGGCGAAAGCACCTTATTGAAATAATTCACACCCATGATGTCCATACGCTTAGTAATGTTCACCAAACGCTTAGCAAATGATGCGTAGTCTTTCTTCTCAACAGGCAGCCAGGCCACTTCGGCAAGCGCACAGGCTCGAGGAAAAGCCATATACTCCACGTGGTCTGAAGTCTTCATGTACTCTGTCCAAACATTACCCTGCACACCGATTACGTATTTCTTCTCTGCATCCGACAATTCGTTCGACCGCGGATTGTAGCTGTAGGTATGGCTCAGCGTGTTGAAGCCTCCGATAGCCAAAGGCTCGTCTTTCGGATTGTTCTGGTAGTGATCCAAGTAACAATGGGAACCCGGCGTCATAATCACATTGTGCTTCATTTTCGCCGCCTTGATGCCGCCGGCAGTTCCTCTCCACGACATAACTGTCGCGTTAGGTGCCAGACCGCCTTCCAGGATTTCGTCCCAGCCGATGATGCTGCGCCCTTTTTTGTTCAGGAATTTCTCCATACGCGTAATGAAATAGCTCTGAAGCTCATGAGCGTCTTTGCAGCCTTCAGCCTTCATGCGCGCTTTACACTTCGGACAAGCTTTCCATTCTTTTTTCGGGCATTCGTCTCCGCCAATATGAATATACTTCGAAGGGAAAATGTCCATTACCTCTGTCAGCACGTCTTCCAGAAATTCAAACGACTTTTCATTTCCTGCACAGTAGACATCAGGGAAAACTCCCCAGCGCTCAGCCACTTTGTACGGACCGCCCGTACAGCCAAGCTCAGGATAAGCCGTTAAAGCTCCCAAAGAGTGTCCCGGAAGCTCGATCTCAGGGATAACCGTAACAAAGCGGTCTGCAGCGTATTTCACGATTTCCCTGGCTTCTTTTTGCGTATAAAATCCGCCGTAGCGTTTGCCATCGTACTTGGCGTTGCCGCCGCGGATATGTCCGGAAATCGTCTGGGCCCTGTAGGCGCCCACTTCGGTAAGTTTAGGATATTTTTTAATTTCCAAACGCCAGCCCTGGTCTTCTGTCAGGTGCCAGTGGAAGATGTTCATTTTGTGCAAAGCCAGCAAATCGATGTAGCGCTTCAGAAAATCCACCGGGAAGAAGTGACGGCCAACGTCAAGGTGCAAACCGCGGTAGGAATACTCAGGCTCGTCCTTAATTTCCGCACAAGGAATTGTCCACTCAACATTCTTCACAACCTGCTGCTTTTCGATGTCCGCAGGCAGCAACTGGCGAAGCGTCTGAAATCCGTAATACAAACCCACCGGACTTGCCGACCTGACAACGATTCCTTCAGGTTTTACAGTCACCTGGTAACTTCCTTTTGCGCCTTTCACCGAAGAATCCGTAATAAACGTAATCTGACCATCAGCCACCTTAGCATTTTTCGCCTCAACAACTTCATTTTTGAAGCCAGTTGCCTTAGCCACAAAATCTGCCATTGACTGCGCGACAAACTTCGTATTTTTGCCTCCAAGAAACGCGATTTTGGTATCCTGTTCCAGCTCAAACAATCCGTCCTGCTTTACCAATTCCTGAGGGTAGGGAACCAAATTGTACTCACTTTTCTTCGCTTTTTTTGGCGAACACGACATCCCCAGCCAAGCAGCAAACAAAAAAAGTAAGTATGAAAATTTCTTACTCATGATAAAAATTTAAATAAAACAAACAAATATAAACACCTCTACATTAGAGGAATGTGTTCCATTAAACCTTCCACCCTTTTATTGAATGGCATTTTATGCGACCTTAAAAAACAGAAATCTCGAACCGCTTGCCTGTGCCCGGCCAACTCGAGCCCCAAAGCACCTCAAAAAACTTGAACTGCAGACGACGTTCCCAGATCAAAAAACATATATGATATATGAAGACTTAATCGTTTAACCCTGCCATTATTATAAACCTGCAAAACCCTCAGGTGCTTAACAGCCATCATTTTTTTATGATTTTTCAATGTCCAGACAGAACATCCTTGCAATAGTATCCTTCGTGTTTTAAAAAAATCAAGTATCGCGGATGATTCATTTTATATCTTCACTAATGCAACTCTCGCCGGCATTGAAAACACAAGCACTGAAGAACAAACACTGTCCAATGCTCTAATTTAAAAAAAAAACACTACTCAGTAGGCCATAAAGCGAATTTTTGCTCAAAAAAAGAAAAACACCTATCGCAAAACGAAAAGTCCTGCCCTTCCCCATCAAGAAAAAGTAAATTTTAACACGCTATCAATATCAAACGATTTTTTGTGCTTCAAATTAAAAAAACAACACTGAATTCCCAGGCAGCACCCGCCTCCGCCTCATTTTTCCAAAGTAAAACCTTTTCCCAAAATAGAAAGTCCCCTTTTGCGAAGCTTATCCAAATAAAACGGAGCCAGCACATTCTCAGCTATGCAAATATAGTGTTCTTCAATATCCTGTTTGAAAAATTTTTTAGGTGCGGTATCTCCCCAAAAATCCCGCTCCGCGGCCTCCTCCTTAGCCGAGGGAGTCGTCAGGTCCGGATTCTTTTTATAATATAGAATAAGACGTTCTTCCGCTTCCAAAAGCTCCATTTGCTCTGTCATAACTTCAAAAAGCATATGCCCCAAATCCGGAATCTCAAATTCGTCTTTATCAAGCTTTGCCGTTTCCGAAGCCGAATAGTTTTGCGTAACAATATCCTGAATGCGCTGTCCATATTTTGCTGTGTTAATATACGCCCTTCCGTAGCCGCCCTCTTGATGATGCAAATGAAAATGCAGCAGTTTATATCCAACATTCATAAGCATAGACTGCATTTGCACTTGCCTTCCCAGGCTGATTTCCTGTTTCCTTTGCATGCCCTCCACCACATGAAAAACCGCTCCTTCGTTGTAATATGCTTCGTTCGCAAAAACCAGCGCCCGCCCCTGCATCTCGTTGTAGGCCTTCAAATTATCCCTTAAACTCTCTAAAAGCCTCCTGAGTCTCTGCGGGTGCAGCCACCTTCGGGAGATAGAATGCACATCTTCCAAAATCCGCTTTCTGTCGGCAATCAGATGCTTAATCCCCTGCAGCTCTTGTTCATAAAGGCTGTCTCTTACAATTGCCTCAGAATGTGCCGGATCAAGTGCCCTGTTCGGCGAAGACTCTCTCATTTTCTTGAGCTCATTACTCATCCTTCCGAAAGTCTCGCCGTGCAAAATCTGTGTAGTGTTGAACACATTGTTCAAATTCCTTTGAACCAAAAAATCCAGTTCTTCTGCGTCCCATTCTTTCTCTTTTCCCAAAAAAGCCAACAGTTTCCGCATTACATTGCTCTTAAATCCCTGCCACCCTCCGTGACTCTCCTTTGTCAAATAGAAAAACTGGCGAATAGGCAAAAATGAAAGCGCCATTTGTGCCAAGTGCTTCTCAGCCTTAACCTTCCTGTACATCAATTCGTGCCCCCGGAAAAGAGACGCATGCTTAGCCTGATGAAAGCTTGACATAAAGCCGCTGGTGTAAATATTCGTATCAAACACCATCCCTGAAGAACGGCCTTCCCATGCATTCCGAAACACCTTATTAAAATAGCATACGGCTTCTATCTCCAAATCCTCCCTGCCCGGAATTGTAATGGTAATATCATAATCGGAAGTCTGCTGCGTGCTTCCCGGCACAGATACAATAACAGCCTGCCCCCCGATGTCCAAAAAATCACAGCCTGGTTCTTTGCGAACCAACCGCACAGACACCCCTTTCCCTTGCTCATCTTCCAGCAATCTGGATAAATAGCTGTGAGTTTCATTCAGCAATCGGCCTACCTCCACAGTCCGAAACTCAATCAAGAGATCCATTACATCCAGACGGCTGTAATAATCCTGCTCATCCGCCGCATACTTCTGATATGCCAAATGCTCTTTAACATCAAACCAGTTGTAATTATATGCACGGAGAACGTCTTCGTACCTCTTCTTCTTCAGCAGTTCCTGAACCAAAGAAAACGGGGGCGTTTCACTCTTCGGAGGGTCAAATTTCCCGCCTGGAAACAAACTGCCGTGACTCAAAGACTTTTCGAGTGCGCGAGCAGGCAAAGAAGGACTTGGAACAAAGCCAGTCCGAAGACTCTCAGTTTTTACAAGTTTTTTTTTCGGCTGTTCTCGCTTACCCTGGGAGTTGTTTCGGTGGTTAGAACTCTGACTTTTCCTAAAAAACAAACTATTTTCCGTTAAGTGTTGCTATCATCCCGCAAAGAGAACCCTACTCTACATAAGAACCATTCGCCAGAATGTGCTGCGTACAAATACAGAACAGCGGCAATCCGACTCAGCAGCATGCGTAATCCGCTATCCCGCTCATATGCAACAACTTCACACTTTGAGAAAAGTCTTTTTCTTATATAAAAAATACAACACAAGCCACTGAACCGCCAGCAGTCCGAACACATAAACAACCGGCTGATAAGGCTTCTCCGCCAATTCCACAAGCCATCCGAACAGCGCATTGGCGCTGTACTTCCAGCTGATGAATCTTCCGGACATATAAATGAGAATAGAATTCATACCGATAATTTTAAAAAAGAAAGCCCATTTTCGAAAGCCTTTCACATCGATGACATAGTAAAAAAGACTCATTAGAAGCAAACTGATTCCGGCACACTGCAACACAAACGAGCTTGTCCACAGATTTTTATTTATTGGGAATACAAAGTCCCAGGTCTGAGCCAAAACCACGAACAACAATCCCGCAGCGGCCATTTCCAGCGCCAATCTTTTCCCTTTTTCCGGCACCGCGCCGATTAAACGCTGTCCAGTCAAAATGCCCAGCAAAGCAGTGGCAACCGCCGGAACAGTGGAAACCAATGCTTCCGGATCATGAATGCCTAGGTAAAGCTTTCCAGGCACAATAAGCGTGTCCCAGTAAGAAACAATATTGCCTTCCATGGAAAAATCGCCGGCTTCAAAGCCTGGCCTGGCTCCCAGCAGAAACAGCATCCAGTAGCCTAACAAAATCGCCGCTGTCCATACAAGCTGTCCCTTTGGCTTAAAATACAGGTAAATGATATTAGCCAGCATATACGCCAGTCCAATCCGCCCCAGAACGCTGCAAAACCGTATTTCATCCACTGGCAGCATCCGAAGGCCATGATTGTAGACATAACCCAGCAACACCAGTGTCAATCCTCTTTTTACTACTTTTTGGAGAATACGGGATTTAGGCACTTGTTTCCGAATAAGCTTGCCTACTGAAAATGGTGTAGAAATTCCCGCAAGGAAAAGAAAAAGAGGAAAAATCAGATCATAAAACGCGAACCCATGCCAGGCAGGATGCTTGAACTGCTCAGAAAGGGCGGTCCAGAAAGGCGTGTTCTCAATTTTTGACATTTCATGGAAGATCCTCTCGGCTCCCATAATCCAGAACATATCGAAACCGCGAAGCGCATCCAACGAATACAGACGCGAACTCCTAGCCTCGCTTTTCTCAGAAATTTTCAATCGGTTAACAGCAGCGGAAACAGACAGTGGCATAGCCAATTTATTGATATGGAAAAAATTATTGCAGACGAAAAGCGGTCCTTCTTCAATTCTTCGGTATCATGAAGCCACAATGCGGGGCACTATCTGCTTGTTTAGACGCGATTACAACCTCAGGGGCAATTTTTTTAAGGCAATTAAGAACATCAAGTGCAGTTCGACCTGCTGCATTCGAATAATTCCCGATCTGTTGTGCCAAAAAATTTATGAGAATCAAATGAACGGACAAATATCCTTAGCGTAAAACATGTATAAATATGCCGTTATTTGATGAATTTTCAAAAAGAATCTTTGGATATACTGATTAATACCATTATGGTATTCAAAAAAATGTAAAGTGCTAAACTCTTCTAACCGGTGCGATTGCAAGCCTACGCGCTTTCCACAATTTTTTCCAAAAACAAAAGCCATTGCAGATTGCAATGGCTTCGATCGAAAACAGAGAGTCTTAGCTACAACCTCCCAGTATCTTTTTTTTCTTTTTCGGCTTTGCCTGAGGCTTGGCCCTATGCTTTCGCGCCAGTTCGGCAAGCAACACCTTTGCCCGGGTCCGGAATCTGTGGTTGAACCGCTCCTGAACGCTTGGTTTCTCGCCCAAAGCGGGAACGGAATTAATCGTTCGATTGTATGCATCCCATCCTCCGCTCAGCACATAATTCTTTTTGTAACGCATCTGTTCGGCAATGTAACATGCGCGCTTTGCCGTCAATTCATCGCCTGCATAAAACACGTTCCTCTGGTTCTTTCTTTTCAGCACAGTCTCCCACCGGCTGTCCAGCAGTTCGCTCAGAGGAATCCGTATAGCCGTAGGTATTCTATCCTGCGCATACGAGACTGAATCCCTCAGGTCAATAAGCTGAATAGACACTCCGTCCGGATTCAGCAGTTTATAGGCCAGCTTGTCAGCACTGTAGCTTGGATATCCCCTTTCCTGCACCTGTTTCAAATTGCCCGCTCTTGCCCATATACTCTCCTTATAATCAGGAGCAAACACAATATACAAAGCCGGAACATACAAGAGCAGGGCAAATCCTGAAGAATAAAGCCACAAGCCTGAGTTAGACCAATCAATTGCTTGTCTGTTGACTTTTTTTTCTATCAGGAAAGTGGCGGCAAAAGCCACCAGAGCGATAATCACAAAGCTTAAAGCCGCCGTTTCCTTCGATATTCCCACCCACTCTCCGATAAGAGGAGCGCCGAGAAAATCTTTCGTGTACAAGTCTGAATAAAGCGGAAATAACTCTCCAAACAAAAATATTCCCAAAGCGCCTCCTAGAACGAAGAACATCGCGTCGATGCGGCCAACCGAGGCCGCAACCAGACTCGTTCCGGGACAAAATCCGCCGATTATAAAACCCAGTCCCATAACCGCTCCGCCAACAACCGCCGCATGCAAATACGCAGGATTGACATATATCAGCTCAAGATCCAGCCAGCCGAGTTTTGCGAAAACCAAAGTTCCCAGCATGGCTGTAATTCCCGCAGTGAAAAACACCCGCAGAACCGTAAAATCATATCCGTAAAACAGTCCCGCCAGCTTTCTGGAGGAAGAAAACCCCGCCTGTTCCAAGGCGAAACCAAAACCAAAGCCGATGACTACCGCCAACAGCCAGCTCATTTGTTCATTGATAAAATCCGGAACTAAAGGCGCTAACATTATTTTTTCAATTTCAAAATTAACAATATACATTCATACGCACAACATACGCTGTCAGCCCGCTCAATGACAAATCCCTTCGTTTCTGCTGACATCCGTTCAATTCAGCACCTGCCGTTCATCATGATAAAGACAAAAAACATGAATCTGCTTCTCACTCTGCTAATCCAAACCGGCAAGCACTACACATCAGACATCGCATTTCAATTTTTAAATCCAGAGTTTTCTGAAAAAATACGCCGCCGCGTATCCCATCCCGAAAATACAGAGCATCGTCAGTATACCTCCGGCAGACTGAACGGCCATGCCGCTGAGCGCCGCACCGCTCGTGCATCCCCTTCCAAACTGCGATCCTATTCCGAAAAGCGCTCCGCCAAGCACCGCCATAGCCAAACGCATTCGATTTCCTGTCCTCGGCCCTTTTTCCAGCTTCCACCGAAAACGCCCCGAAACCAAGCCGGAAAACATTGCGCCCAACAGGAGCCCAAACACCTCAAAAGTGAGCCAGGTCTTCATGGGACTAGGGTTCCGCTCGGCATACGCCGCATAATAAGCTGTATTTTCATAATGTCCGGGCGCCGCCGACTTTACCGTCTGCATTACTGTGCTTTTAACCGCACCGCTGGCTCCCAAACCCCGGCCTGTTATATAAATTGTACCCAGCAAAACAAAACCTAAAACCAGCCCGGCGAGGTAAGGATTCATATATTTTTTTTCTTCCATATCCAACATTTTTTAAGTGGACTCCAGTTCTGCTTCCTCCTCCTCCAGCTCTTCATATCCTGTCAGCATTGCTTTCAGGTTTTCGGTCACCGTGCTGCCGGTGGTTGTCATGTAAACGTGCACAACGGTGAACAAAAGCAAAAGATAAGCGCCCAGCACATGCCAAAAAGCCACTGCTTTCAGATTAAGAAAATCCAATGCGCGCAAGTCTCCCTGGTAGGTATAGCGATAGGCCATATACAACATGCCGCTGAAAACCATAAGCGGAACAATCACCAGCTTCAGAGACAAATAAGCCAGCACCTGAATCGGGTTCATTTTGCGCCGGCGGGTTTTCTTGACCGGGTGCAATTCTCCTCTGAAAACGCCCGCCGTATAGTATCTGATCTGCGCCTGCAGATTTTTTCTGGTGGGAATATACTGCCGCCAGGCATCGGTAGTGAAATGCCAAAAAACACTGAAAACAATAAGCACTACAAGCAAAACTGCCGAGCTATTATGAAGCGCTGCTGCATTTTCAAAACCCAGCAGGCTATAGGAACCGTGAATTTCAAATCCCGTCAGCGCCAGCAGACTGACCAGCAAAGCCTGGGACCAGTGCCAGAAACGTTCGAAACGCTCATATATGTACACCGCTTTCTTTGCCATAATTTTTTTATTTTGAATTAAAATGCATGATAATCCGCGAAAGAGCATGCGCCGAAACGCCAATAACTGTAAAGAGCAAAACCCACGTTCCGGCCTCATCCAGCCAGCCGCCGCCGTCACGTCCCGGCATATAAAAGCCGCTAAGCCCTGCAAGCCGGCTTCCAGACCGCACATGACAGTCCGAACAGCCGAGGCTCTGGTCTGCAGGCGCCACCATATGATTGAGCGGCCAGTACATTTCCGTTTCAGGAAAAGTTACTTCTCCGCTGAACGGCAGATTCGCTTCGCTCATACCAACCTCTGAAGCTTTCACCCAGTCAAAATCCTTCCAATAGGCGCCTTCGCCTTTCTTCTTTGAATACACGAAAGGCTGAATAAGCAGCTGGTTGACCGGATCGTAAGGCTGACGGCCGCGGTGCACTTTCACCGGAATAATCTTGCCGTCGGCAAAGCTTCCGTTCAGCCTGTTAACTTGAATAGGACCAAGCGTATCCACCTTGTCTCCCAGAATATAGTGATCGGCGGTGCCGTTGAACCAAACATATTCGGGTTTCACGTTTTTCTCCCAGACAAACGAACCTTTGGCCGACATATAAGAGTGATTGCCCATTGAGTCTTCCAGATGGAAAGGCTTGCCTTCTTTCAGCCTGCCGGCTGTTGACCAGTCCCAATACATCTTGGTGGCGTTTTCCTTTGCGTAAACAGGAATGTGGCAGGTTTGACACGCGACTTTTGCTGTGTGCGTGTTCAGGACATCCTTTTCATGAGGCAGTGCACCGTGGCACTCTCGACAGGTCGCCCGGTTGGCGTCTTCGGATGATAGCGAAAAAAGCTTGCCTTTGATGATGTGTTTATCGGCTGTATGGCAATCTACACAGGCCATGCTCGTCCCTTCCGAAGCCATATGCACATCCACATCCTTGGAGCAGTCGAGCAAAGCCGCTTCCAAATCTCCGTGTTTCACGTTGTTTCCTCCGCCGCTGAAAAAGTGGCAGGCTCCGCAGTTGGCATTGGCCGGCCTCGAAACGCTTTGCGCAACTTTAGTCAGATTCACCTGCGCCGCCGGAAGGCCTGCCATTCCTCCGCCTTTCATGTATTCACTGCTGTTGTCGTGGCAAACCATGCAGTCGACATTTTCAGCTTTCATGTAAAAATCAGGCGTTGCTTCAAAGTCAAAGCCGATGTGGCATTTTGCGCAGGCTTTTTCGTTGCCCGACGAGCCGATACAGAAGTTATTCAGCAGATTGTTTTTTCCCGCATAGGTCACGCCACGCCCTTCAATGTACTCTTCCCGCTCCCACTTCCAGTGATTGGACTTCATCACCTCTTTGTGGCGCTCGGTATGGCAGGAAATACAAGCCCGCGTCACTTCCTGAGGCGTGGCAAATTCCTTCTGCAAAATCTCAAATTTACTGTGATCCACCGAGCTGACGTATTTCTCTCCGTATTTCCCGCGCAAGGCTTCCAGCATGCTTTTCTCCTGAGTCGGAGAAAAATCCATTGATACGATCCAGTGCATCAAAATGAACAGGATAAGATTCAATCCAATGACAAGAATTACTTTGTTTTTCATCAGTCTGTGATATTTCCTCCCGGACAACCATGCCTTGCTATATCATATCAAAGCCGGTTGTCAAAGAGATCTCATAACATTCCTCATGGTTTCCAGAATCAAATTAGGCGTGAATATCAACGAGTTATGTGACTAAAATCACACAGATTAAAGGATTTCAGGTGCTTGGGTAAAAATCACAAAGAAAGGTGATTTACATTAGCTAATTCATAAAAAAAGTCCCTGCGCTAACAGAGACTTTTCTTCAGATAAAAAAGAAAAAAATTACGTATAATGGCTTAGCTCATCGGCGTTAGGTTCACCGCTTCCACGCCTTTTATTTCCGGCAGCGCACGCTTAATTGCTTCCTCAACGCCGGCTCTTAGTGTCATGGCCGACATCGGGCATGTGCCGCAAGCGCCCAAAAGCTCCAGACGCACAATCTTGTCGTCGGTTACTTCAAGCACTTTCACATTGCCGCCGTCAGCTTCCAAATACGGACGAATGCTGTCTAAGGCTTCGTCCACTTTTGCTATTAGTTCACTCATATCCCTTAACCTTTTTAGGTTGTAAATTCTACTTTTTTTGTCTGTTCCTGCTTGGCATTTCGAATCGCCACCTGGCGAGCCGTTTCTTCGGCCAAAGCCGTAAAGGCCTCTTCGGTGACTCCCTCCTTCATAATAGCCGGGTAGCCCGAATCACCCGATTCGCGAATGCTCTGCACAATCGGAATCTGTCCCAGCAGCGGCACGCCGTTTGCCTCAGCAAGCTCTTTTCCTCCGTCTTTTCCGAAAATATAGTACTTGTTTTCAGGCAGCTCCTCAGGTGTAAAATAGGCCATGTTCTCAACCACACCCAGCACAGGAACGCTGATTGACGGCTTTTTGAACATGTTTACGCTTTTCTTGGCATCCATCAGCGCCACTTTCTGCGGTGTGGTTACCACTACCGCTCCCGTAACGGGAAGCGTCTGCACAAGCCCCAAGTGGATGTCGCCCGTTCCCGGAGGAAGATCGATGAGCAGATAATCCAGCTCGCCCCAGTCCGTATCAAGAATAAACTGCTTCAGAGCCGAGTTGGCCATTGGCCCGCGCCAGATCACCGCGTTGTCTCCGGTCAGAAATCCTATCGAAATCAGCTTAATACCGTACTGTTCTACCGGAATAATAATATCCTTACCGTCCACTTTTTTCACATCCGGCCGTTCCGTTTCGCAATTGAACATCGTCGGAACCGAAGGCCCGTAGATGTCGGCGTCCAGCAGTCCGACTTTGGCTCCGCCCTTGGCCAGCGCTACCGCCAGATTGGCGCTTACGGTCGACTTGCCCACACCGCCTTTGCCAGAAGACACGGCGATAATATTTTTGACACCGCTCAGCAGCTCCATATTGTCGCGAGTGGTCGTCACGTTAGCCGTCATGTTCGGCTCAACCATGCACTCCTCACCGAGATGCTTCCTAACAGTCTCTATACAATCCTGCTTAATTTTTTCTTTCAGCGGACAGGCCGGAGTGGTCAGCACAACGTCGAACCGGACCGTCTGGCCTTCAACTTCAACTCCCTTTATCATATTCAGGCTCACCAGATCCCGGTTCAGGTCGGGGTCCATCACACAGGACAAAGCCTTCAGCACTTGTTCTTTAGTTATTGACATGCAATAGGTATTTTGAGATCTCTTCCTCTTGAAACGGTAAAGATACCGCTGAATTGCGAATTTTGTACAATGTTTTTTAAAATGCAACTTATTTGCAAAAAGTCAATCCAACATTCTCGTTCCAATAATTTTAAAAAAAATCTGGAAAATAGATACTTCACTCAAGACTGTCCGCTAGCAGTCCGTATTTATGCCTATTCGGCCAGTAAATAAAAAAACAAAAGCCGATTCCGCCAGAAATCACTATTTTAGCTCTTCAATAATTTTCAAAACCTTACAGACTGAAAATGAAAATTAATATTGAAGAATTATTAAAAAGAAGAATCCTGATTCTTGACGGCGCCATGGGTACCATGATTCAACGCCATGCGCTGGAGGAAGAGGATTTCAGAGGAGAACAATTCAAAAATCACCCCTGCCCTTTAAAAGGAAACAACGATGTGCTGTCCATCACCCAGCCCGAAATAATAAAGGAAATCCATGCAGCCTATTTCGAAGCCGGAGCGGACATCGTTGAAACTAACACCTTTAGCGGCACAAGCATAGCGCAAGAAGACTACCGGCTGGAAGATCAGGTGTACCAACTGAATTTCCAGTCAGCAAAAATCGCCAAGGAAGTCGCAGAAGATTATTCACAAAAAAATCCGGACAAGCCCCGGTTTGTAGCCGGGTCCATCGGCCCGACCAACCGCACGGCTTCACTTTCGCCCGACGTAAACGATCCGGGATTCCGGGGAATCAGTTTTGACGAGCTCGCCGAGGCCTATTACCTGCAGGCGAAGGGACTTGCCGAAGGCGGCGCAGATTTGCTTTTGGTCGAAACGGTTTTTGACACCCTCAACGCCAAAGCCGCGCTTTTTGCCATAGACAAATATTTCGAAGAGACAGGAACAAAGCTGCCGGTTATGGTTTCTGGTACGATTACCGACGCCAGCGGACGGACGCTTTCCGGCCAAACCACGGAAGCGTTCTGGAACTCAATCGCGCACATGCCTATTCTTTC
>JAKSBZ010000205.1 GCA_022360875.1 Cytophagales bacterium
GCGAAGCTTGCCGACCGCGCCGTCACCAGGGAAAAAGTCGCTGACGGTCTTTTCCCGGAAATCGGGGAAAAAACCAAAGCTGAAATGGAAACGGGCACGGAGTATATTTTCACCGCCCTGAAAGGTGAAAACAGCGAAATCCGCTACGGCGCCGGCGTCGGGCAGCTCAGCAAATTCGCGAACCCTGGTCTGAAGGGACTTCTGACCGACAGCGCCGGCTGGAAAGGACAGCTGCTCACGCTGAAAGGCGACAACGCCAAAGGGCAGCTGGGCTGCAACTCGCAGGAATTCCGCTGCGGCAGGCGCTGGTACGTTTGCGTTTCGCACACAGACAGCTCGGCGACTTGGGAGCGGAACACGGCGGTAAGCCTGCTGGATGCGGAAGATGACCATGATGCGGCAATCATTGCCGAACTGGAGCAAGAAAATGCCTGGAACTGCAACATCAAGCAGCTTGCCGCCAAAAGCGCAAAAGGCGATGACTACACTTCGCACACCGGCTATTATTATACTTGCTTTACCGACGACAATTTCTGGCGGCGCGTGGGCGAGCCGGCAACCGAAGACATGTACATCCGAAAAACCGGAGCATATACCGCTTTGTGCAATGCTCTGGAGGCGCACGATTTTGCCGCCGAAGACTACAACGCCTCCGCGCTTTCCGAAAAGGACCGGAAAGGAATGCAGGGACAGCGCTACTATGCGGACCGAAAACTATACGAATGCGTGCAGAACGACGCGCACGGGACTATCTGGACAAAAATTAAAGGCTGATGGGACAGGAAACACTGCGAAATAAAGAAGGAAAAATCTTAACGAATTCTGATGGGAAGTTGCTAAAGGCAAATTATAATTTTGGGAAAGTCTTCAAAGGAACTGCTAGAATAGATTTTAACGCTCTTCTACTTAGTAAGGGAATAAGTGTATGTGCCTCTATTAAACCGGGCTTTAATTTTCATTATTTAAGTTATGAGAAAGAAATGGTATTTCAAAGAAACTTTTTGAATTCAAATCATAACCTTTATGTAATAGCAGAAGGAAAAGCGATGATCTATAAAGAGACTGGTTGTTTGGGTTCTCCCCTCTTCATGATTGACTCTTTTGACAAAAAAAACATTAACAGTTTCGTTAATAATTATCAAATTAATAGATCATTTAATTTTAAAAATGATTTTATTAATAAAGTTAATCTTCAGAAACCGGCCAAATATTCTCATTTCTTATTATTTAATCGAATGCTTTCAGAAGAGGAAATAAATTATTTATATAATAAGGCTTTAGGGAATGAACCACTTAGCCTTTCACAGTGTATTATATATTTAAATTTTTCAAAAGCTGAAATAATAGCTAATAAAGTAGCTATAAGAGATTATTCAGGAAATAATAATCATGCTCAAATCACAGGACTACCTACAGGTGCAATAGAAGAACAGCTCGCCTGGGCCAACGCCAATCTTTTTGAACCTTTCTAAATTTTTCAGCTATGCAGACACAGTACGGAGTTATAAGAAAAAAGGATTTGCAGGAAAACCGTTTTCCGGAGTGCTTCCGGGGAAACTGGCAGGAAATCAGCCGCGCGGACGGAGCGTTTCTGTGCATTCACGCTTTTTCCCGCTACATACAGAAAGACCTGTTCCTGCACGTATTCCAGAACGAAGAGGAGCTGGAGGCCTGGAGAAACGAGGCGGTCGACAAGCGAATCGAGCGCGTGGAATACGACTGGGAGAACGGCCAATGCATCATTACCATCAAACAGGGCAGCTCGCATAAGTTTGCTCTCGGCCCCGGAGCGGACTGGACCGCAGGCGACTGCCGAAAAGCCGTCGAAAGCCTGCGGCTGTAGCGTCGGCCTGGCCTTTGAACAACTGTTCAGCAGCAGTCGAGTGGTTTTTCAAAGACAAACAACTGGGAAATAACCGTTTCGGAAACAATAATTAGCACAAAGCGCTCCATGCGCACTTTTTTAAAAATACACCACATGCAAAAAAGCAGAACCAACACCAAACCCGTCTTCAAGACCGGCGCCAAGCCCACGCAGGAGGATTTCTGGGACCTGTTCGACTCGGTTTTCTTCCGCGCGGACGATTCCCTTCCCATCGACAAAATTGAAGGGCTGAGCGGAGAGCTGGAAAAGTACGTGACCAAAAAAGAGTTTTTCATCCCCAAGGGCATTCACCTGAGCGTGGCAAGCACAGCCGTCCGCGACCTCATTCCGGAGACCATCCGCGCCTGGGGCATGGAAGTGAAGGTCGGAGACACCAAATACGAACTGCGCCGGAGAAAAGAAAACGCCGCCCTTTCGGACAACGAAAACTGGCTGCAGATGAACAGCCTCACGGACTTCTACATTCCCGTGCAGTACATTGCCACCAATGTCGACGCGGAAATCCTCGCCGAATTCGGCTTCACAGCCAAAAGCGTTTCAAAAAAAGACAACGTAAGCGCTGTTCGGGTGTATCTGAACGGAACGGCTAAATCTTTTCCTTTTGCTGTGGCAAAAGGAGATATTATCCGACTGTCGGTTACGACCACTCAGCCCGACGGCATCGCATTAGTAAACTTAAACGGAACAAAAGCATGATGACACAAGAAGAATTGGAAAACTACGTACTGGAAAACGAACACACCGAAGCGGTGAAATGCCCCGTGTCCGGCAGATGGACTTGCCGTTATTGGCAATTAGAAGATGACAGCCGCATTGTAGAAAGCTACAGCTACGACTATCCGCCGGAACACGAAGACGCCTACCTGGGAAGAAAGGTCCTAGAACTCAGACAGGAGAAGGCATGAAGCAGTGGACCAAAAACATACTGGACTACGGCCCGGCGGGATATTACGTCTCGCCGCGCTATGGTCGCGATTTACCCGAAGAACCGGATTACCACCCCAAAGACAAACCCGACCCGAATGCCTACGGCGGTCCGAACAACCCGCTGAAGAGCTGGGAGAAGTTTTATCAGTCGAGTAAAGATTGGTTTGTTTGTGTAATAGATTCAAGTAAAA
>JAKSBZ010000014.1 GCA_022360875.1 Cytophagales bacterium
CATCATCCTTTATCAGCGGCTTCGCCGGCATTTGAGCCCGGCGCGCCTCGTTTCTATGAACCGGCCCTGATCGGCACCGGCTCAACTACGACAACTGACCGCGCGACAGGCGTGTTTCCAGGACTTGACAGACTCGCGAGGCGGTAAAGCTACCGCGCCGAACGGATTCGGCTAGGACGCGCTGGATTCCTTGTCCTCGCGGCGGTCCGAATAGATATAGAGCGGCTGCCCCCGACCTTCGACCACTTCGCGGTTGATCACGATCTCTTCAACGCCGCTGAGGCTGGGGAGATCGTACATGGGGTCAAGCAAAATAGCCTCCATGATCGACCGCAGACCGCGTGCGCCCGTCTTGCGTGCCAAGGCTTTCTCGGCGATGGCGCTATAGGCATCGTCGGTGAACTGCAGGCTCACGCTCTCCATGTCGAAGAGCCGCTGATACTGCTTGACCAGCGCGTTCTTCGGCTTGGTGAGGATCTCGATCAGCGCTTCCTCGCTGAGGTCCTCCAAGGTCGCAACGACCGGGAGCCGGCCGACAAACTCGGGGATGAGGCCGAACTTCAGCAAGTCTTCCGGCTCCACCTCGCGCAGGACGGTGCCCGTGTTGCGCTCGTCGGGCCCGCGCACGTCGGCGCCGAAGCCGATGGCCGAGCCCTTGCCGCGGCCGGCGATGATCTTTTCCAAACCGGCAAAGGCGCCGCCGCAAATGAAGAGAATGTTGGTCGTATCGACCTGCAGGAACTCCTGCTGCGGATGCTTCCGTCCGCCCTGAGGCGGCACCGACGCGACGGTGCCTTCCATGATCTTCAGAAGCGCCTGCTGCACGCCCTCGCCCGACACGTCACGGGTGATCGAGGGGTTGTCGGACTTGCGGCTAATCTTATCGACCTCGTCGATGTAGACGATGCCGCGCTGCGCGCGCTCGACGTTGTAGTCGGCAGACTGCAGCAGCTTGAGAATGATGTTTTCCACATCCTCACCGACGTAGCCCGCCTCGGTCAGGGTCGTGGCGTCCGCCATGGTGAAGGGCACGTCGAGGATGCGAGC
>JAKSBZ010000012.1 GCA_022360875.1 Cytophagales bacterium
TCATATTCCCTGGCAGCTAACGGCGGGTCAGAGAACACATCATATTACTTGTCGTTTGGATACGATGCAAATACGGGAATAGTCGAGAGACTGGACGGATTTGAAAGATACACCGGACGCTTGAATATTAACAGCAAGCTAAACGAAAAGCTTTCTGTTGGGGCAAATATTGGTTTAAGCTACACTTATTCGGAAGAAGTTAGGGATAGAAACAATGTTCAAAACCCTATACTTAGTGCGTATACTTATCGTCCATATGAGCCAGTTTATAAAAGAAAGAATGACGGTTCCCTTGTATTGGATGACAATGGAAATCGGGTTTATAATGAGACTTCCAATGGCTTTTCAATTTTAGAGGCATTGGAGAACAACACTGAGTTTGAGAATAATATTCGAACAATAGCTAGTTCATTTTTACAATACGAACTGATTGATAATTTAAAGTTTAAAACACAGTTTTCTGGAGTTTACGACCGCTACAGAACTGAGCGTTATACGCAGCCAGGTTCAATTTTAGATGGGATTACTGGAGATCCGTTGGCACCGGGAAGCAAATCAGATGAGGGCTCCGATCAGTTTGATTATTCTTGGTTAAATCAAATCTCTTATGCAAAGACTTTTGGAAAGCACAGCTTTAATATTCTGGCATTTACGGAGTTTTCAAAGCAAAATTTTTCTGATTATCGTTTGACCAGCAAGGGATTCGCTGATAAGCAGCTGAGCACTCAAGAAAATGCTTCGGCGGCTATTAGTGCAGTTACAAGGAAAAGTGAAGCGACTTTGTTTTCATTGGCTTCAGCCTTGGATTATGAATATGCCGACAGGTACTCTGTGTCTGCTTCAATAAGAAGGGACGGCGCATCGCGTTTTGGAAAGGATACTCGCTACGGAACATTCTGGTCCTTTAGTTTGGGGTGGGATGTCGCGAAAGAAGAATTTTTTGATTCGATGACGGACGTTGTGAACCGGTTGAGGCTGAGAACTTCTTATGGTGTGGTTGGTAACTGGAACATTCCAAATTATGCGAGTTTGGGATATTACAATTTTGGCAAGTATATGGGGCAGTCAGCAGGATTTTCTAGAAATTATGTTGGCAACAAAGAACTCACATGGGAATCGCAGAACTCATTTAATATAGGAGTTGAATATGGGCTGTTGAATTCCAGAATTTATGGAGGCATAGATTACTTTAATAATGTTCGTTCAGATTTCTTGTTTAGCAATTCGCTTTCGTATGAGGGAGGCGGCTACAACCAGTTTATTAATGCCGGCAAGATGACTACTTCAGGCATTGAGCTTAGTGTTTCCGGTGATATAATCAGCACGTCTGAGCTGGTTTGGACTGTGGGAGCCAACATTACTTTTATGGACTACGATGTAAATGAGTTGTTGGAGCCGGAATATATAGTTGATGGCACGAACGTAGTTGCTGAAGGCGAAGAGCCCTTTACTTTTAAGCTTGTGAGATATGCCGGTGTTGACTCGAAAAATGGAGATGCGCTTTATTACGACAAAAATGGCGAGATCACAAATAAATTCAGCTCAGGAGATGCTGTCAATCTTTCTGGAAAGTCGCCTTTAGCGGATTATTATGGAGGGTTTTATACCAATGTGACATACAAAGGGTTTGATCTGGCTGTTGACTTTTCTTATAAAGCAGGGAATTATATCTATAATGCTACAGCAGATGGTATGTTGGCAGATGGTGAAGGCGGAAATTCCAATCAAAGGGTTGATGCATTTAATTACTGGAAAAAACCCGGGGATACCGGGGTGTTGCCTCGTCCGGCAAGCGGTTCAAGTCAGATCTCCGATCGATTCCTGCAGGACGGCTCTTATTTAAGACTGAGAAACCTGACAATCGGCTACACATTTCCATCCAAAATAATTGAAAGAATTGGGCTTCAAAAAATTAGAGTTTTTGCACAAGGACAAAACCTATTGACTTGGACGGGTTATGAAGGAGATCCTGAAATATCAATCGGTTCAGGTGAAAACCAGCTGGGCGAAGAACAGGAATTTATTCCGGGGGCATATGATCAGTTCAGTTATCCGACATTAAGAACACTTACTTTCGGTATAGATGTTAAATTTTAATTGCAAGAAATAGATGAAATTTAAAAATATATTTATGAGTTTGATGGTTGCAGGCGGGGTGATTATCTCATCGTGTGACGATCAGTTGGAGTTGACCCCTTATGATGGCTTGACGTCAGATCAGGTTTTTACTTCTGTTTCGGGATTTCAGAATGCGCTTAGAGGGGCATACGAAGGTTTTCGTGATATTGGCTACTATGGGGACAGAACTAGCCAGGGAATGTTGATTTGTCCGGATATCATTTCCGATAATTTAATCTTCAACCCCGAGGGACGCCATACACATAAGGCATTGTATGAACTGCGGAATACGGCAAATGATGAGTCTTTTGCCTTGTATTCGAGAGGGTATTTGATCGCAAGCAGGGCGAACAGTATTTTAGACAATATTGAGAAACTGGAAAAAGGAGATGCTAGAAATGAAATAGAAGGAGAGGCATTGGCATTGAGGGCGCTGGTTCATTTTGACATGGCCCGTGCTTATTGCAAAATTCCCACTCAGAGCAAAGACGCCGGCAGTTCTTTGGGATTGTTTTACGCGACTGAATTTGATCCTTTTTCGAATCCTTCGCGTGAGTTAAATGTGAATCAGCTTTATGAAAAAATAGTTGCTGATTTAGAAAAAGCAGAAGGTTTGGTTACTGCAAAAAGCCAGGTTGGGCGTTTAAATAAAAATGCTGTGGCTGCGATTTTGTCGCGGGTATATCTTCACCAGGGGGAATACCAGAAGTCTGTTGATGCGGCGAACCGCGTAATAAAAGCTGGAGTTCCGGTGGCTTCCCGAGAAGACTTTGCGAAGATATGGGTTGATGAATATGATGATAACGTTTTGTTCAAAATTGGTTTTACCGAACAGGACCGTATTAATATTGGAATTGTTTACAGTCAGACAACTGAAGCCGGTATAAAGTCTGAATTTTTGTTGACATATGAATTTTTCAAAAAGTTTACAGAACCCGATATACGGAAGTCCGCGACTTTGAAGACCAGCGAGTTCGGTGGAGAGCTATTAAATCATGTAGCTAAATACCTGGGACGAAATTCAGGATCTAAGAATTTGGTTGATGCAAAGTTCATCAGAATGGAAGAGGTATATTTAAACAAAGCCGAGGCTTTATTGGCTTTGCCTGCGCCAAATGAGAAAGAAGCGCTTGACGCATTGGATGTGGTCCGGGCAAACCGTTACAAGCCGTTTAAATCTGGCAATGAAACTGGACAGGCTCTTGTTGATGCTGTTCAATTGGAGAGACGCTTGGAATTGGCTTTTGAAAGTGACCGATTCTTTACATTGAAGCGAAGAGGCGAAGATATTGTGCGTTCTTCAACAGAGGGGCATTTGGCTGACGGTAAAGGCATACCGGCTCCAAAAAATGCCCGCGTGCTAAAAGCAGGAGACCATAGATGGCAGCTGCCAATTCCGCAGGATGCGTTGAATCAGAACAGAAACTTAAAACAAAATGCTGGGTATTAATATTCTGTTTGCTTAGTGCAAAGGCAAATAGGTGAATATGATTCATTTGAAATGATAGCGGGCTATAATGTTAAAAAAATTATAGTTCACATCTAATCCAGTATCTGAGCAAACTCTATTCTGCTGGCAGAATTGTATGAGGGCTGCTGTACTGCAGCCAAAAAACAGAAAAGCAACCTTCGGGTTGCTTTTCTGTTTTATCACCTCGTTGAAAGAA
>JAKSBZ010000011.1 GCA_022360875.1 Cytophagales bacterium
AGTCACATTGGCACAAAAAGCCGCTGCCTCATAACTGAAAGACGCGTTGTCGGCCGGGGAAAGCGAAAAACTGACTGTCGAGCTGTTCGGACACGGGCCGACGGTCTGGTAGGTAATCGTCTGCGGCCCGGGAGTTCCTGAAGACAAATCTATCTCACCCGTGGAGGCATTCACCGTCAGCCCGCTTGCGGAGCTGAAAGTCCCCCCAGTCATGAATACAGAGCTTGGCAATGGGTCCGATCCATTTACGCAATAGCTTGACTGAGAAAATGAAAAACTTGCGTTATCTAGCGATGCTACCGTTAAGCTGACTGAACTGGTATCAGGGCAGGATCCCGGAGTGATATAGGTAACGGAATAAGCCCCCAAAGTGCTTAAGGAAAGATCTACTTGACCAGTTGAAGAATTAAGTGAAAGCCCTGCAAGCGAGCTGAATGTCCCCCCCGTCGTTCCGGTAACTGTTGGAGAAGGATCAGAAGTGTTTGCACAATAGCTGGGCGAGCCATAGCCAAAGGAGGCATTATCCGATGCGTTGACAGTCAGGCTGAACGTACCAGTGTTCGGACACAGGCCGCCCGTCAAATAATTCACCGTATAACTGCCTGCCGTGCTGGCCGACAAATCCACAACCCCGGTGGAAGAATTTAATGCAAGCCCGCTGCCTGCAGAAAAAGTCCCGCCTGTCACCCCGGTTATCGTTGGTGTTGGATCAGTCACATTGGCACAAAAAGCCGATGCCCCGTAGCTGAAAGATGCATTGTCAGAAGCATTTATCATCAAATTTATTGTTGTACTTCCCGGACAAGCTCCTGCCGTAGTGTAGGTCATCGTATGAGCGCCGGCAGTACTTGATGACAAATCAATAAGTCCTGAAGAAGAATTCACTGAAAGCCCTGATGCAGAATTATACGTCCCGCCCGAAAGCGCAACAAAAGAAGGACTAGGATCTGTTCCATTGACGCAAAAACTGGAGCTGGCATAATTGAAGGTTGAATTGTCCGCCGCATTGACCGTAAGATTCTCGATTGAAGAGTTAGCACAAGCTCCGGCTGTTGAATATCTTACGGAATAAGTACCCGAAGAACTTGCAGACAAGTCAACTTCCCCCGTACTGGAGTTGATTATCAAACCAAGAGAAGAACTGAATGTGCCCCCTGTAACACCCGTTATTGTCGGTGTGGGATCCGTCCCATTAGCACAGTAACTTCCCGCACTAAAATTAAAGCTCGCATCATCAGCAGTAATGAGGGTTAAATTCACATCTGTAGTATCGGGACAAGCGCCGGTAGTTCTGTAACTGATTGTCCGGCTTCCTGCCGTACTGGCGGACAAGTCCACCGTACCTAAACTGGAGTGCACCGATATTCCTGCCGAAGCAAAGAAAACGCCCCCGGGAAGCCCTGTTATTATTGGAACAGGGTCTACGCCGTTTCTGCAATAACTAGAAGTGCCATAGCTGAAAGAAGAATTGTCAGCAGCCTGCACCGTCAGAGCGACATCACTCGTATCCGGACAAGCCCCGGCGGTGATATACCGCACCTGATATGTATTGGCTGTACTTGCCGAAAGATCCACGACTCCCGAACTGCCATTAATGGCAAGACCGGCGCCAGCGCTGAAAGTGCCGCCGGCAAGCCCTGTAATCATCGGTGTCGGATCCGTTACATTCGTACAATAACTTGGATCCGGAAAATTAAAAGAAGGATCATCAGTTACCAAGACAGCAAAAGCTACCTCCAATGTATCCGGACAAACTCCCGGAGCAATGTATCTCACCTGATAAGCCGCCGGCGTGCTGGCTGATATATCGACAGCTCCCGTTGTAGAATTAATAGTCAACCCGGAAGCAGCGCTGAATACACCGCCTGTCACACCAGTTATAGTTGGAGTCGGATCGTCAGCGGTCTCGCAATATGCTGCCTGAGAATAACTAAAAGAAGGATCCGATGTTGTCTGAATAGTGTAAATATTTACCAAGCTGTCCGGACAGTCTGCTGAAGTTCGGTATTTAATTGAATATGTACCCGATGCACTGGCCAAAAAGTTTATGGTTCCCGTATTCGAATCTATGGAAAGACCTGCCTCCGCAACGCTGAACGTACCTCCCGGGGTAGAGGTAGTCGGCGTCCTGGGAGAGTGATTTGTACACCAGGTTGATCCGGAATAAGTAAAAAATGGAGATTCCCGGCTGCTTATCCGCACTGAATCCACCGTGCTGGAGGGGCAAGAAGAACCCGTTGTCGCATAGGTCACCGCATAATCCCCGAAGCTTGTTAAACCAACATCAATTTCCCCCGTCGAGGGATTCAAGACCATACCGGCCGGTGAAGAAGAAAACGTGCCCGTCCCTACCCCTGTAACAACCGGAATTGCGTTGGATTCATCCCCGCAATAAAATCTATCAGCATAACCAAAGGAGGTGTCGTCCGCTGCATTAATAGTTACCGACACGGATGCAAAAGACGGGCAGACACCGGCTGTAGTATAAGTAACAAAATACGTCCCCACAGTGCTGGCATCCAAATCAATGCTTCCGTCCGAGGCGTTCAGAACAAGCCCAGTAGTTGAAGAAAAGGTTCCTCCGGCCAATCCCGTCACCGTAGGTGTCGGATCGCTGGCATTCTGACAATAACTGGCAGATGCATAACTAAAAGAAGGGTCATCATAAGCTGTTTGGACGACAACAACCGTATCACACTCCACTAGACTTTCATCCACACAACCAGCGCCATCTTCACCTCTTATATAATAAGTCGAAGTTGGTGCGTACGGACTAAAATATACGTTGCTCGTAGTAAAAGCACTTCTTGATCCTCCACCGCAGGAACCTGTATAAACCGCCCAGTGCGTGGCTGTGTTAAGCGATCCTGAAAAATTCACCAGCACAGTATCTCCGCCGCAGGACGAAGCAACCCGCGGGTTAGCTCCAGGACGTGTGGGAGGCACGCACGGCACCTCACAGGAAAATGTAAAAGCCACAGAATCAATATTTAAAAAATCGCTGGGCGGCGGCGGATTCCCTACGTCAAACTCAGCAATATTAAGGGTCCAGACTGCATTAGGGTCCGTTCCATCATAAAGACTCAGTGGTTCAAAAGGTCTGAAGTTTTCATTTGTCGGCTGAGTCTCTCCAGTACTGGAATTTAACGCCTTGTCGTCAAAAGTTGAAATTACATCAAATGCATTGGTGCTTGTGTATGTAGGAGTAGTGTTTCCCGTCAGCGTACCATGGATATCATTGACCAACACAACCGGCAATGTTCCATCCCGACGCAATTCCACATAAAATTCATTATTGCTGAAAGCTGAGCTTCCTGTATCCCAGGCAATACTGACCTCCATATCGGTAATTGCCAAACAGCCAGCTGGTGCAACCACAGTAAAATCATTAGAATATACATCGGTTATCCCGTCTACCAATCCCGGCACAATAAACCAGTACATATCTGTCTGGGTATAAGTCCCCTGCGCCTTGATCTCAAGCCCTGCGGAGTTCGCAAAAAAAAATGCTGTTATTAATAAAAATTTTATGCTTAAAAAAAAATTGTTTCTTTTAAATAAAATCATCATTATATTTTTATTATATAATAACATTGTTTTCTATTGCTTCAGCTCTATCAATAAATAAATCACACCAAGTTCCATTTGTTCTATTTTAAGGCATATTTGAATCAACTCTCCCCAACCCTCCGCATTCTATAAAAAATCTAAAAGGCCCAGTAAAGAACAAGCCGAATCCCGTGTCTGAATTTAACAGTTGAAATTTGACAACATGTTTTTAAACAACACACTACCTTACAATCTTAAGCACCCCTCGGATAACCTGGCGGTCCACTTCAATTATATAATAATACGAAGCTGAAGGCAGCTCCCGTCCTTCATTTGTACCGTCCCACTCAGACTGTCTGCTGTAATTCTCCCGGTAGAACACGCGATTGCCATATTGGTCAAAAACCTGTACCGTGTTCTCGCCGTAAAGCGAAAGATTCAGAATATTCCATGTATCATTAATGCCATCGCCATTGGGAGTGATCATATTCGGAATATTCAACGGCAAATTGTCTCTCTCGAAAAACACCACATACCGAAGTTCGTGCACCCGGTTTCCAACCGAAAGCCGGTCATCAACCAGCAAACGTATTTCCACCGTACCCACATATTCCTGATCCAGAATGCGATATGAAAGCCTGTAAGGCGAAACAGACTGATCTAGCGAAAAATTCTGCTCGTCAATCACACCGGAAGGGCTGGTGCGCAAAGTAATCCCCGGAACAATACCTCTTCTTTCCGGGTCAAGCAAGTCAAACTCCAACTGTCCTGTAGAACTTCCTACCGGCAAAGTAATCTCGCTGCCTCCCGACGCCCTAACCTCCACCTCGCTTATACGCTCTTCCACTCGAATGGGAACATCTACAGAACGTCTGATAACTTCAGCCGAATTATCGGTAACCCAGATCCGGACCGAATAAGTGTTTCCTCCATGCTCCTCTCCGGGTATCCACAAGACCTCTCCAGTTGCTGAATGGACAAAAATGCCTAAATGTTCATATGCAGGATCAAGACGGTAAATGAATATGTTTTCCGGAACATCCGTATCTGATACATTGATTTGCAAACTCAATTCCTCGTTTTCTCCGACAACCTGTTCTGAAACCGGTGCGATGACATGCGGCTCATTTACTTCCTGCACGCGAACCACTACCGTTTCTCTTCCTATCGTTTGCTGCTCAACCTCAGAATATGCCAGAATTTCAATTGTGTAGATATCTCCCCCGTGCGCTTCATTCAGCGGCCACTCCAACCTTCCTTCTGCATTAACCACTGCCCCAAGGGCCTGCGATTCGGGAGCCAGCTGATAACGAAAATCACCCGTAAGCTGCTCTCCCAGCCGGCTTTGGTAAAAAGCGGTTTGATGTTCTTCCATCTGCATCAAACCTGTAATGTGCAATACGGTTCCCTGATCGCGCGCAAGCAACTCAACTCTCATATCGCAAAACGACCGGTTGCCCGATGCATCCCCTGCAGTCCACCGAACGGTTGTCAAACCCAGCGGATAGTCTCCGCTGGCGTCCGATGTTTGGTTAAACGAATTGGTAAGCCAAACCCCTGCAGGGCAATTGTCGGTCACTACTGCCTGAGGCAGGGCCAATTGTTTAGGCGTTTGCGAAGCAAGAACAACTTGCCGGATATCCGGAGGGCATATTATTCCCGGGGCCATCGTATCCAGTACAGAAAGCGAAAGAAGCTCACTTGCCGTATTGCCATAACGATCCTCAGCAACAACACTGAACTGCGTCTGCCCCGTTTCTGCGCAGGAATAAAGTGTGGTTCCGTTGACTGTCACAGAAGGTGTTCCGCAGTTGTCACTGACGCTCAAAACACCGGTATCCAATAACGCCACCCCGTTTCCGTTCAGATACACGGATACCGGCGAAGAAGAAATTTCAGGCGGATCGTCATCCCTCACTATCACTTGTGCCTGAACACTGTGTGAGTTTCCGTAATTATCGTGAGCCGTCAGTGACACAGTATTCTGTCCCACATGAGAGCAGTCGAATTCTGTTTGATTCAGCGTTAATCGGGCAATCCCGCAATTATCAAGCGACTGGTTGTCCACATCAGCCACCGACAAAACTGCCTGGCCCTGCCCGTTGAGGCCCAGAATAACATTTCGGGCAGAAGCAACAGGAGGTATCAAGTCTCCAATCACGAAAGTTTCTTCATGCGTTTCCGGACAGCTGTTGGCCGTTGCATAACGAACTGTATAACTCCCTTCGGGACTGGCCGAAAGATCAACCCGGCCTGTATTGGCATCTATCGACAAACCAGCTGAGGCGGAAAACGTTCCTCCGGAATCACCCAGTACCTGAGGCACCGGATCGGTTTCATTAGAACAATAGCTAAGCGACGAATATCTAAAACGGGCATCGTCCGAAGCAGCAAGTATAAGATTGTATCCGGACTGAACCGGACATGGTCCGCTCGTCAGATAATTCACAGTGTATGTTCCCGAAGAATTTACCAAAAGAGGCACCTCTCCAGTAAAAGCATTCAGCGTCAGACCCTGAGCCGAGCTGAACACCCCGCCTGAAAGTCCTGTCACAACCGGAATCGGATTGCTTCCATTAAGACAATAAACCGCTTGAGGATAAGTAAAGCTTGCGTCATCCATAGGCAAAATCGTCACAGCAAAGTTGCCTGTATTCGGACAAGCTCCAGAAGTCGCATAGGTTACTTGATGGGTTCCTGCCGTGCTGGCAGAAAGGCTGATTGCTCCCGTAGAGGCATTTACGCTGAGGCCCGGAGCAGCGCTGAAGCTTCCGCCGGACAATCCTGCAACAACAGGCGATGGGTTTAGGCCTGAAGCATCCAAACAGTAAGATGTCTGCGGATAAGAAAAGCCCGCATCATCCGCCGCCAAAACGACAAATGTTTCAATACGCGAATCAGGACAGGCTCCCGCAGTGGTATAAGCAACCGTGTGAGTCCCCACAGAGCTTCCGGAGACATCTACCTGTCCGGTTCCCGAGTGAATAGAAAGTCCTGATGATCCGGAAAAAGCGCCGCCTGCCAGGCCGGTAACAGTCGGCAACGGATCCGACCCATTAATGCAATAGCTGCTTTGAGAAAAACTGAACCCAGAATTATCAACTGGCATCAGCACAAATGCTTCTGAATGAGTTGACGGACAAATTCCCGCAGTAGTATAATCCACTGTATAAGTGCCTGACACACTCGACGAAAGATCAACCAAACCTGAAGACGCATTCAATGCAAGTCCCGAGCTCGACGTAAAAACCCCTCCAGCCAAACCGGTGATCACAGGAGAAGGGTTAGTGATATTTTGGCAAAAACTGCCCGAAGAATAACTAAAAGACGCATCATCAGCTATATTCAAAGTAAAACCGAAGGTACTGCTGCTCGGGCAGACTCCCGCCGTGGTATAGGTAACAGTATAGCCTCCAGGCGTGCTGGCCGAAACATCCACCTGACCCGTTGTGGTATTTAATGCCAAACCGGAGGCGGCGCTGAACATCCCTCCTGCCACTCCTGTTACATTCGGCGACGGGCTGCTCCCATTAGTGCAATAACTTGATGACGGATAGCTGAACGACGAATTGTCAGATGGATTCAGAATCACCGTCTCAGAATGCGAACGCGGGCAAGCCCCTGCAGTAGTATATGTAACCGAATAGCTTCCCGCTGTGCTTCCTGACAAATCAATCTGTCCGGAAACAGGATCAACTGATATACTAGTAGCAGAGCTGAAAACACCCCCGGAAAGCCCGCTGATCACTGGATTCGGGTTGGACCCATTTAAACAAAAGGCAGAAGAAGCGTAACTGAATCCCGGGTCATCCTCTGCCAAAATTGTTAACATGTAAACACTCGTGCTCGGACACGCTCCAGCGCTTGTATAACTCACCCCGTACGTGCCGCTGGCGCTTGAAATCAATGATATTTCTCCCGTTGTAGAATTAAGAGCAATGCCGGAAGAAGAACTATAGCTTCCCCCTGGAAGGCCAAGAAGAACAGGCGTCGGGTTGCTTCCGTTAATGCAATACGAATTTTGACTGTAATTAAAAGACGAGTTGTCAACCGGCAGAAGATTTACCGTTTGTGTACTGGAATTCGGACATATTCCGGAAGTAGTGTAAGTCACGGTATAAGAACCTTGTGAACTGGTGCTCAAATCCATAATTCCAGTAGATGCCTGAATCGACAGTCCGGAAGTCGAAGAAAAACTGCCGCCCGGAAGTCCGCTGATCAAAGGCGCGGGGCTTCCTGCATCCAAACAGTAGCTGGGGGACGAATAGGCAAAAGCCGCATTGTCCAGCAAATTGACCACTATGCTAAATGTAGCAGTATTGGGACAAGCTCCTGCTGTTTGGTAGGTAACAATATAGCTTCCTGCCGTGCTTGCTGACAGGTCTATTCCTCCTGTTGAAGAATTAAGCTGAAGCCCGGAAGACGAATTGAACGTGCCTCCTGCAAGGCCTGTCACAGTCGGTAGAGGATCCGTTCCGTTAACGCAAAATCCGGATTGAGAATAACTGAAGCCCGGATCATCAGCTACCACCAAGCTCACATTTGCTGTATTGCTGCTTGGACAAGGCCCCGAAGTAGTGTAAACAACGGGATATGTACCTGTGCCGCTTCCCGCCAAATCTATCTCCCCGGTCGTCGAGTTCAGCACAATCCCTGAAATGGAACTGAAAGTTCCCCCGCTAAGACCGGTTATTATAGGAGCAGGATTAGTACTGTTCAAACAATAACTCATTTGGGAATAAGAAAAGCCTGCATCGTCAGCAAGCAGCACCCCTACGCTTACGGAATCTTCGCTTGGGCAGGCCCCTGAAGTCATATACCGCACATAATAAGTTCCTGGCGTGCTGCCAGACAAATTTATTTCTCCGGTAGAAGCATTCACAGCCATACCCGAAACTGAACTGAAACTGCCTCCTTCAAGACCCGCAATATTAGGAACTGGATTTATTGCGCTTTGGCAAAAACTTGTCGAAGAATAGCTGAAAGAAGGATCATCTGCAGAAACAATCACGACAGTCTCCATACTCGCGGCTGGGCAAGCTCCCGTTGTTGTATAAGACACTGCATAAGACCCCGCACTGCTTGACGACAAATCTATCTCTCCTGTCGAAGTATTCACCGTAAGCCCGCTTGCGGAGCTGAAACTTCCGCCCGGCAGCGACACCGAGGCCGGCGTTGGATCCGTCCCGTTCACGCAGTAAGACGACGCGCCGTAAGCAAAAGC
>JAKSBZ010000064.1 GCA_022360875.1 Cytophagales bacterium
GCGGGTGAGATAAGCTTTCAGAAAGCCATTCTACATCAGCTTTCAAAACCCTATGCGCTTCCGGAAGAAGGAGATTGGATTTGCAGAAATGACCAGGGAGAAACGCTGAATTTAGTTCGCTTAATAAAGAAAAACGGCACTGAGGTGGATTTTTCGCATCAGCGGGAAGGGCTTTATGAACTTTCGGGCGCAGGGAATTTTTCCGTTAGTCTGATGCTGGCGAAGGAAAAAATGAGTTCAGCCATTTTAAAGATAGAACTGGCTGCGGATTTATTCCGAAAAGCTGAGGCCAAAAAATATAGATTGGTTTTTAAAACCAAAGCGCCTTATTGGGACTACTTGTTTCCGCTGCACAGCTTGTCCTTGTATGAGGGGCTTCAGGTGGTTGAGAGCAACTCTCCAGGCAATGAAGCTTTCGGCGACGTCCGGGAAGATGAGGATAAGTGCATCATATCGTCTGTTGCGCCTATTCCTATGTCAGGATCGATTCTTAAAAAATTCCAGTTAGTAGGTAAAGCGTTAAGGGGGAAGCACCGGAAAGTATTGATTCCGCACTTGCCGTACCCCGAAAGAAACCAGCTTGTCAAGAAAGACGAAAAGGGGAGGCTGTCCGTCAGCATACCTGTCGTAATCTAGGCGGTGCTATTGAACGAATTAATTTTTTAAATAAAATAAAACTTCCATGATAACCGGTCTGAATAACATGAGAGCAATGAATATCATAGAAGTCATTTGGTTGCTGAATATTAATAAAAGGAATACGTCTAGGCTAAACGGGCAGGGCGCAACAGCTGCATGCTGGTTCTGGCCTTTTATACTGAGTACAAATGAGCGGATTAACTACTGAAAACTTTAAATGATCTCATTGCTATGGCAGAAATGAAAACTCCGGGCGTTTACATCAAAGAGAAAAACGCCTTTCCCAACTCGGTCGTTGAAGTGGCAACGGCGGTCCCTGTATTTATTGGGTATACCGAAAAAGCCAGCTACGGCGGCAACGATTTGACCAACAAGCCTTTTCGGATCAGTTCCCTGAAGGAATATCACGATTGCTTTGGCGAAGGGCCTTTCACAAACCTTCCTGAGGAAGGCAAAGACTATCTTCTGAATGTCGACGAGAATTTGAATTTTTCTTTTCCAGAAAAAAAGCATTACCGTTTCCATCACGCAGTTCGTTTCTTTTATCAAAACGGAGGCGGCCCTTGCTTCATAGTCTCTGTGGGAAAATACGGGGATGAGATCTCGAAGGAGGGCTTGCTTGGCGCTGACAATGCCGTGCTGGAAGTTTTGGAAAAGGAGCAGGAGCCTACCATGATTGTTGTTCCGGAGGCTATGTCTTTGGATTTGGCTGGTTCGAAGGATGTACAGACAGCCTGTTTGGCGCACTGCGGAAAAATGGCTAGCCGCGTGGCAATTCTGGACGTTTTTGAGGGCTTCAAAGGGCTGAAGGACAATGTGGAAGGAGGCGACAAACCTCCGGTGGAGACTTTCAGAGAAGGAATTGGAACGGAATTTTTAATGTACGGCGCTGCTTACTATCCTTGGCTGGATACTTCGGTGATACAGGATTCAGAAATGGGACTGCATCTTTTTTCTGCTGATGCAGTGAATGTTGTCAAAGAAAAAGCGGGGGAAGATTTTGCAGATGTTTTTGCTGACCTTTCCACACGGGACAATTGCGATGCCGCGCACAAGATTCTGATGGCGCAGAGCGTCGAGTACAAGCAATTCGTCGCCAAGGCCAAAGAGTTTTTGAATATTGCGTCTCCTGCGGCAGCCATGGCCGGAGTGTACAGCATGGTCGACAATACAAGAGGAGTTTGGAAAGCGCCGGCCAATGTTTCGCTGAACGGAGTTATTGCCCCTTCGGTAAACATCAGTGACGAAGAGCAGCAGAGCCTGAATGTGGATTTGAACGGTAAATCGATAAATGCCATACGTCCGTTTGTGGGGCAGGGCATTCTGGTGTGGGGCGCGCGGACTCTTGACGGAAACAGCGGCGACTGGAGGTATATCAACGTCCGGCGGACGGTGATCATGCTGGAACAGTCCATTAAGGCGGCCGCCAAAGCAATGGTTTTCGAACCGAATGTCAGCAGCACGTGGGTGACGGTGCAGAGCATGATCGAAAACTTTTTGTACCAGCAATGGAAAAACGGAGCTTTGGCCGGAACCGCGCCGGCAGATGCCTATTCCGTAAGCGTGGGGCTGGGAAGCACCATGACGGGCGAAGACATTCTGAACGGAATTATGCGCATTACAGTGCTGATTGCAGTTTCCAGACCGGCAGAGTTTATTGAAATCACATTCCAGCAGCAAATGCAGAAATCGTAAATTATACAATGATCAAAATTTAAACGAACAATATTATGGCAGATTCAGATGGCTCAGCACAATCCACGATATGGCCTCTCCCCAAATTTTATTTCCAGGTAAAATGGGATGACAAGGAGCTCAATTTTCAGGAAGTCAGCGGACTGGAAGTAGAAACGCAGGAGCTGGAATACCGGCATGGAAACAATCCTGTTTTTTCGACGATAAAAATGCCAGGCATGCAGAAAAATGGGCGGATTACTATGAAGAAGGGCGTTTTTAAAGGAGATAATGATTTCTGGAAATGGTACAGTCAGATAAAGTTGAACACCATTAAGCGAATTCCGCTAACGATAAGTCTTTTGGATGAGGGCGGCAATGCCACGATGGTCTGGAAGGTAAAGAACGCGTGGCCTGCAAAAATTACCGGAACAGATCTGAAGTCTGAAGGTAATGAGGTGGCAATTGAAACGATCGAGATTGTGCACGAGGGAATTGAAATATCCAATGGTTAATATGGTACACCAGCCGTTCAAGCGGGCTGTTAAGTCCGCCTGAATGGTTTTTTTCAAGAGAAAGTAAAATATGGGAATTGACTGGACGCCTGCGGTAACATTTTTCTTCAAGGTGGAGATTATGGGCTTCAAGGATGTAAGCGATTATGCTTTCAAGGAGGTTTCAGGTCTTTCCGTAGAGGTGAACAGCGAGGAAATAAAAGAAGGCGGGGAAAACAGCTATGCCTGGAAGGTGCCTGTGCGCGCGAGTCACGGCAATTTGGTGCTCAAGCGGGGATTGGTCAAAGAAGATTCGCAGCTGTCGAAGTGGGTCCAGGAAACCGTGATAAGCAACTATCAGAAGAAGCTGGAACTGAAGCATCTCAACATTTCTTTGCTGGGAATCGGAAAAAACGATGCGGTTGAGAGCCTGGCTTTGTGGCGCGTGCTGAATGCAAGGCCGGTAAAATGGTCTGTATCGGATTTTGATTCTATGAAAAACGAGCTGGCAATTGAGTCGCTGGAGTTTGCATATACTCACTTTGTGAAATTAAAGTCTTAGACAATGCCGATAGAAATTAAAGAGCTGGTGATAAAAACCACTATTGAAAAATCCATTGAAGACCCTCTTTTTCCTGCAGAAAAAGCGAATAAAGAGCAGGATGAACAGTGGAAAAGGATTACTCGCTGGTGCAAGCGGTACATTGACAAAAAACTTCAGGAAAGCAAACAACGCTAATTGTGGGCAATTCTTCAAAAAAACTGACAATCAAGGGATATTTAAACAATGAGTTCTCGAAAACTTCGCTGGAGTTTTCTGTGCTTGTAAACCCTGAAAGATTCGGTCAGGATTTCAATATCGAATACAGCGAGGAAGAAGTAATTGGTTCCGTGGGGGCTAAGGCTAACCGTTTCAAAAGGTCGCCCTCAAGCAGTCTTAACTTCGAGATTTTTCTGGATGACACCGGCGCCATACCGGTTCCGAAAAACATTGAAGACAAGCCCCTGACGGACCGAATTGACCAGCTTATGAATGTGCTTTACAAGATAAATGACACAACGCATGAGCCGAATTTTATAGAAATTATTTGGGGAACCTTTTTCTTCCGCGGGCGCACCACGTCTATCAAGGTCGAGTATACGATGTTCAAACCCGACGGAACTCCTTTAAGGGCAAAAGTGTCGCTTGGTTTTAAAAGCTACGTCAGCACCCAGCAGGACGCCAACGAACAGAAGCTGAATTCACCTGACCTGACACACATAGTCACTGTGCAGCCGGGCGATACTTTGCCCTATCTGTGCGACAAAATTTATAATGACAGCAGCTATTATGTTTATATCGCTCAATTTAATAAGCTGATAGACTTCAGAAACATTGCTGCTGGCACTGAAATTATTTTTCCTCCCATCATTTAATTATACAGCATGTCGGCCTCTCCTATGCAAGATATTGAGTTAGTGAGTTTCACAATAACGGTGGAAGGGAAGACCCTGAGCCAAACGGTTCAGGTGCAGTCGATAAATGTCCGGTATGCTGCTAATAAAATCCCCGTTTCGGTTGTCCGCATTTTGGACGGAAGCCCGGCGGATGGCGATTTTCCTCTGTCCGAAAGCAATGATTTTATTCCGGGTAATTCCATAGAGATTAGCCTGGGTTACGATTCCAAGAATGAAAGCGTGTTTAAGGGAGTCATCGTTCGGCACAGAGTGATTTCCAATGACGAAGAGGGACCTCTCTTAGAGATTGAATGCATGGAGAAAGTCGCAAAGCTGACAGTGGCCAGAAAGACTAGATATTATGAAAAAGTAAAGGATTCGGATGTTTTTTCCAAGATAATATCCGATGCCGGACTTACTCCTTCCGTTGAGTCAACCCAGCCAGAGCATATAAGCCTCGTTCAGTACCAATGCTGCGACTGGGATTTTATGATGATGAGGATTGAAGCTAACGGGTTGTTAGCATTCGTAGAAGAGGATACTGTAAGCGTTAAGGCGCCCGACACTTCAGCCAGCCCGGCGATTTCTCTCACCTACGGAATTGATATGTTGAGCGTGCGGCTCATGCTGGATGCCCAGTATCAGTTTGAGAGCGTCACAGCAAAGGGATGGGACGCGTCTTCACAGCAGACTGTAAGCGGCGAATCAAGTTCCCCTTCCGTTGCTTCTCAGGGAAATGTTGACTCGTCAACTTTAGCAAAAGTCTTTGGCGTATCGGACGTCTCATTGCAGCACAACGGCCTGTTTGATGAAACGGAATTGAAGGACTGGGCCAATGCCAAACTGCTGAAGTCATGGATGGCGCGGATAAAAGGAGAAATCAGTTTTGCGGGAACCAAGGAAGTGAAAGCAGGCGATGTTATTGAAATCAAGGGATTGGGAGAAAGATTTAACGGGAACGCTTTTGTATCGGGGATAGAGCACGAGGTGTCCGACGGCACCTGGATTACAACTGCTTATTTGGGCTTGCAGGAGGAGTGGTTTGCCCAGAAGGAAAATATCCCCGCGCCGGAAGTTTCGGGTTTGGCGACAGCCGTCAAGGGGCTTCTTGTTGGCAAAGTAAAGCAGCTGGAGTCCGACCCGAACAAGGAGTACCGCGTGCAGGTGAATTTGCCTATGCTTCAGGAATCGCAGGAGACTGTATGGGCAAGGCTTTCCGGCGTATATGCCACAAACGGAAAAGGAGGTTTTTTTCTGCCAGAAATAGATGATGAAGTGATTGTGGGTTTTTTACATGGAGACCCCGCCTATCCTGTTGTTTTGGGAAGCATGTACAGCAGTGCCTTGCCTCCGGCTTATGAGCCAACCAATGATAATTATACGAAGGCCTTTGTCACGAAGGGCGGAAGCAAGATTGAAATAGATGACGAAAAAAACAGCTTACTGGTAAGCACTCCTGAAAACAACCAGCTGCTGCTGGATGACGATGCTAAAAATATACTGGTAAAAGACCAGAATGAAAATAGCATCACTATGGACGATCAGGGGATTGAGATCAAGGACAAAAGCGGCAATAAAATAACGCTTTCTTCCAGCGGAATAGAGATCAGCAGCGTCAGCGATCTAAAGCTTTCCGCGGCTCAGAGTATCAGCTTGGAGGCTACTATGAACGCCGATATCAAAGCAAACCAGAATGTGTCTGTTTCCGGGCTGCAGATAAGCAATGAGGCGCAGATGAAATTTTCCGCGCAGGGAAATGCTCAGGCAGAACTGGTCGCTTCCGGTCAGACTGTGGTGAAAGGCGCCTTGGTAATGATTAACTGATTTTAAAACAAGAAAATTTATATGTTGCCAGCCGCAAGAATAACCGATATGCATGTTTGCCCGATGCAAACGCCGGGCGTTCCTCCCATTCCGCATGTTGGCGGGCCGGTCATTGGTCCCGGACAGCCCAACGTGCTTATAGGCGGTTTGCCTGCGGCGAAAGTGGGAGACAGCTGCACATGTGTGGGGCCTCCGGACAGCATTGTAAAAGGTTCTGCCACAGTTATGATCGGCGGAACTCCGGCGGCGCGAATGGGTGACACTACGGCTCACGGGGGCAGCATCGTTGCCGGGCTGCCGACAGTTCTAATAGGAGGATAAACGAAATGATTAACAAGTCTGAAAATATATTTTTGGGTAAAGGCTGGGCATTTCCGCCGCAGTTTGATGCGGAAAGCAAGGAGGCGGTAATGGTTAGCGATAAAGAGGATATCGAAGAAAGCCTGAAAATTCTTCTGAAGACTAAGCCGGGCGAGCGGATCATGTATCCCAAATACGGTTGCAAAATCTTTCAGTATGTCTACGAACAGATATCAGAAACGCTGTTTACGGAAATAAAAGAGGCTGTGCGCTGGGCGATTATTGATTTTGAGCCTCGCATTGACCTTGTGGATGTTCAGATCAGTTATTCTCCGGAAGAAAATATGAGTTTGGTTCGAATCAATATTATTTACATAATCAGACAAATAAACTCCAGACACAACTTGGTGTATCCATTTTATTTAATGGAAGGCACAAACATTTGATTCTTGATTTTTCAAGAATACATCCTAACGGAGACGGCAAATTTTTATTCACAAAAGCTTACTCTTTTTTGAGGCATGGAAAAAGACTCTGGGAAAGGATTAATGAAAAGCAAAAGCCAAAAAGGTCGAAAATATCCTTTTTTGGATCCTGGCGCTTTACAAATTGACAACAGGAGTCTGGCTGATCATTTGGCATTCATCTACAAATTTTCCGAGTATATCCCATTTTTTTCACCTAAGGAAACGGAGGTTCGGACATGGAAAGATTTTTTGGAGGACGCGCTTATTATTCAATTTATACAATCGGCTGTTTTTGATCTGCGGGCAGTTGAGCGGTCTGTGGAAAAACAGTTCAGCCGGCTGGGCGGATCCGTTGACGCTGAGCAAAGCAGACATATACTGCTGGAGGCATTGACCGATATTGTATCGCTGGCGCGGCAGATATTCTGGCAGAAGGAAAGGCTGGGCAAAGGCGATGTCCCTCGTTCGTATTGGTCAGGCTTTCTGACATCAGCAGAATATTTATTCAGCGAAATGCTGCCCAAGCTCTACAGTCTGAAGCCAATTCTGCATTGGGATGAGGATGCCGAGCTTGAATCGGCGTTTGAACAAATGCTGCCAAATACGGAGGCTCTTTCAAAGGAATTTGAAGAAAAAAAATCGCCGCACGAAGACGTCATAGCACTGATGAAAACTGCTTTTAATGAGTTTTTCATCATTTGTTATGATATCAAAAAGAAGGTAGAGAAAACGCTGAAATATTTGATGCATGATTCGGGCGATAATCAGCCGCATATTGCGCTTCTCATTTCTTTTCTCAGGGTGTACCATGCTTTTCATCAAAAAGAGCAAAATAGAATAAGCGAGAAACACTTGAAGTATTATTATCATGATTGCTTGCGCCTCAAGAAAAAGGGCTATCGCGGCGATCGGATAATTGTACACGCTGACATTAAGAAAGGACTTTCGTCATTTTTCTTGCCCAGGGGGACGGAGTTTGCGGCAGGAAAAAATGAGGCGGGAGATCCTATTGTGTTTAAAACGGATTTCAGTGTTAATGTCACTTCGGTCAAAATAAAAAAAATCGGAACGCAGTTTATTAGTTTTGATCCGCACAACAGGCAAGGTGGACATAAAGGGCTGGCAACGGGACTTTACGGGGGGCTGATTGACCGGAAAATATTGGATTCGGGCAGGGCGTCAATGCCTGTTTTGGGGCAGGAGCCTTATTGTGCCGAAAGCAGAGAAATAAGGTTAAAAGAACTCGGCTGCGGGTTTCTGATCGCGTCTGAGAAGCTCTGTATGAAAGAAGGAAATCGGGTGCTTTTTTTGAAAATTGGTTTTGA
>JAKSBZ010000092.1 GCA_022360875.1 Cytophagales bacterium
ATTTGCTATAATGATGATACAAGCTCCGGAAAGGTCACGATATCTGGAGTTACCTCGAATGTAAAGTCCTGGCAAAAAAATGGCGGGTTAAAATATATATTAACCGATAATAAAAATCAAACTTTAGAGTGTTCTACCAATGAGGCGAAATTTCTTGGTCTTTCCGCAGGAACTTACTCTTTACTGGTTGAGCGAAGCAATGAAAACTGTCCGCAGCAGAAACTATTGAAAAACAACATTTCTGTAGTTAAGGGCAGCACTCCCTCAATTTCTTTTACAGGAGGAACAGATAAAGACACAGCGACAGAATTTATTGCCGGCTGCGTGGGTGGAACGGCGCAAGTTGTAGCTTCTATGGACACGGCAAGCAATCCGGGGACTTGGGATTTAGAATTGAATGAAGGTTATAACTATTCTGCCCAAGGGAATGGATTGACGGCAGGAGAATACGTTTACACGCTAAGCAATGGAGGTGTTTGCGCAAACAAGACGGCAACGGTCACTGTGAAAGATCCCCCGGAAGTTTCGCTGAACTGGGATTTTTATGATGATGCAAAACAAAGCTGTTACCGAACTCCGCTTCCGGGAAAACTGACTATTTCAAATAAAGGGAACGCAAGTGTTAATGGGTTGAAATTAAGGTATAATAGTGAAGAGTATCTTTTTAAGGATACTGACATCTTTTTTGATAATAAAGGAAAAGCGGAACTGTCGATTAGTAATCAGTTTAGAAAGGTGGGAGCAAATGGAGAAGGAGAGTATTTTTTTGAGATTCAGCGAACTTGCGGCTCACAAACAAAACCTATCAACTCTTCAAAAATAACCATCTCAGGCCCGGCTTCACAGCTCAAAGCCAAGGCCGATAATGATAATATTGTCTCTCCTTCGGTCTACGGAGCGAAAGACGGACAAATAACCTTTGAACCCGAAGGGGGAAATCCGGATAAACAATGGGCGCCGGAGCTTTACAAAGCGGGAGCGGAGCCTGCCTTGCAGAGCAAGGTCGCGGCGGCCAAGGGCGAAGTCACTTTCGAAAACCTAGCTGCCGGAATCTACTATGTGAAAAATGCGAAGGACTACTGCGAAATCCAGAAGTCGGAAACCGCTGTAACCAGCCCTCAGGAACCGGCATTGAAGGATGTAAATCCAATAATCCAAACGGCTTACAATAGTGACGACGGAACTACATATTATATCAGAAAGAACGGAGGAAGCGAACCGCTTACGGTAAATTTAGACACAGCCCAGAAAAAAGTGCTTGCGATTCTTGAAAACAGCGGCGGAAAAGAGCTTTATCGTCAAGAAGGAAAAACAAATGCACAGCGTCAATTCAATTTTCACGTGGCCGCGGGTGACTATTATCTGCGAATATTCGAGGACCGCGAAAAGACGAAAGATTATTCGCTATCGAAATATCCAGGTTACAAATTCAACACCCAAATCGTGATGAATCAGCCTGATCCATTAACGCTGAGTGTAGTTCCAAACATATATGCGGTACACGGCTTTCCAATTAAATGTCACGGAGGAGCAGCCAGTGTAAATGTAACGGTGAAAGGGGGAATAAAAAATTATACATTAACAGTTGAAAAAGACAATGTAGAATTTTATAGAAAAAACAATATTTCAACAGAAGAGCCTTTTTGGGAAAACAATAGATTCCCTGCGGGTACCTATACCTTTACCGTTACAGATAAATACGGAACGTCTGTGTCTCAGGATTTAACGCTGGCTCAGCCCCAAAAAACACAGGCGGATTTTAAGGCAAAGCTGTTTCCCAGCGGAGAGGCCATTGACTGCTTTGGGAATAACTCGGGAGAGCTGAAATTGACGGGAAGTGATCCGGGGTGGACAGGCATTGCAGGAAAAGCAGACGATGCGTTGACTTATGCTTTGGAGAAAAAGAAGGGGAACAGCTGGGAGAAGGTAGGGAATGATTATGAAAGCTTGGCTAAAGGCGGCATAATTTCCGGTTTGCCTGCCGGCATTTACCGCATACAGCATACGAACAAGGCGGGATGCGAGCGCTTAGCGGGTTTTGGGCAGAAAACGGGAGAGAATCAGAGCACTGATCCCCAAAAAACTATTGAGCTGAAACAGCCCGCCAAGCTGACGGCAGAGTATGTTGGAACGGTTTTGCCCACCTGCTCGGAGAGCAGCGACGGAAAAATCAGGCTGAATATTCAGGGAGGAAGCCCCAATAAGCACGGTCATTATAAGGTG
>JAKSBZ010000133.1 GCA_022360875.1 Cytophagales bacterium
AAACTTATTTTTGCACTTTTAAGCTCGAACCTAAGCCTGATTTCACGGTTGGTGGCCTGCTGGTCCAGCAATCGAAGGCTAATATTCAGATTGGACTGCCGCTCATTGACAATATCTTCCAAATAGGGAGACATTGCAGGTTTTCCGCTGAGGGTTATCCTCAGAGGGTATTTTTGGGAAAATGCCTGAAGGCAACAACCCAGAAAAAAAACTAAAAACAGGTAATTCTTTATCTTCATATCAAAAAAATTTCTAATTAAAAAATTGACATAAAGTCAAGCATTGCTTCATAAGCAAAAAGTTATGGGGAGGTTCCCTGACAAAAATTAAAACCGATACCGGTATGTTAGCCCTGTCTTCAACCCGCTGTTTTTTGAAGCAGGCACTGGGTTTTCCTTGTTCTTCTGTTCAAATTGTTTGGAAACAAAATATGCCAGTTGCATATTCAGCTGATGATTCTTTTTCAGTTTGTAACCGGCAGTTATTCGATTCTGAAAGAATTGGTTCAGGGCATCACTGTTCTGAAAAGTCTCTTGCCACAAACTGCTCCATGTCACTTTCAAACTTTTGTTGAAAAATTGATTTGACACGCTGATCATGGGACAGACAATCAACTGTTCACTGTCCGGGGCCTCATTTCTTGTACCGTTGGCCGACAGGGTTATGCCCCATCCCGATTCTACAAATTGCCACTGATTTGATAAATTAAGCGAATAAAAAATTGTCTGACTTTTTAAGTTATCCTTCGCTTCCTGATAGGATGCATTGATATTGAAACTCTTCCTTATGTGCTTTCCCATGGTGTAAGTCACAGTTGCGTTCAAATCATTCGACACTTGGAAAAAATTAAGTGAGTCAATGTCCCTTTCATAATCCCGCTGGCTGAATATTTTCTTCTCCAATGTATTTGTGTAATTGGATCCGGAAATACTGAAAGACAAGGCCTCGAGGGGCACATAGCTCAAGTTAAAAGATGCGATCAGATCTTTGGTTTCCTCTTCCTTGTTATCATCCAGATTGTCCCTTTTTATTCCTCCCATTACGGACGCACTCACTTTTGGTCCAAAACTTCTTGACAACTCAAGAGATATGTCTTCGATGTCGTCTACCAGCATGGGAGCTCCCATTGACCGGAAACCTGGCTGAACCCGGCGGTATTGCAACTCGGTATCCACAATCCGATTAGGAAAAGACAGCTGCACGCTCATAGCGCTTTTGAACTCTGAAGACTCTCTCGGGACAAAAATAGATCCCATATTATTCAAATAAGAATACTTGTTCCGCCCCAATTCCTGGCTATGTTTATCCCTCGTAAAAGCACTGAAGGTATAAATTCCTGATAAACGCACGTCCCCAAAAAGTGTTTCCTCAAACTCAATGCTAGCCGCCAGATTCTCCTGAGGCTTAGCCCTCAGTTTTTTTTCCGTTTCAGGATCTAAAGAACGTTCGTCATCCGAAGCTCTGAAAACCGAAAAAACATAGGACCGATTCTCTTGCTGGTAACCGATTTTTGCTCCTGTTCCCCAGCGTTCATACAAAGGCATGTCTGGACTCACATATTTGGTGGTATCACCATCAAAAGCCTTGGCGTACCTCCCGTGGAAAACCAGCGCTTTCCACGGAATTCCTTTTTTATCAAATTCAATTCCTCCCCCAAGAAAGGTCATACCCGTAGCGGTAAATTCCGAAAGGCTGAGGCTTCGATAGCCCATATGCAGCGTCAGTCCGTACTTCTTCCATTTGGGGCTCATGCCCAACCGGTTGAAAGGAAGCTGGAAGGGATGCGTATAATTAAGCTGCTGTCTGCTGAAAGTTGCCGTAAAAGGCATAGAGAAGCCCTTGTATGCAACGTTTGCATTTACATTCACTTGCCAGAAATATGGCGATCTTCCATTGCTGGTGCTTCCCGCGTTATAGTTAAACCGGGTAGAAACACCTCCCGAAACACGCAGAGTATCCCAGTTAAGCCATTCTTCCTTAAGCTCCTTCAGTTTTCTCTTAATTGGCCGAGTCTGCAAACTATCTGACTGAGCCAGTCCTGTCATGGGTAAAAAAATCATCACAAATACGAAAAAAATCCTCATGCTCAGCTTTCTTTTTTCTTGGCATAAATCCACGGATTACCTTCCAGGAACTGTTTCCACTCAGAAGAGCTTAACCGGTTTATTTCTTTTTGCGCTTCCTCCCAGGTTTTACATGTTTTTGTACTGACAAAATAATACTGCCTTTTTCCTACTGAATCACTTGCTACTACAAAGGTTTCAGCTTTCTGTTCTCGTCTAAGGATTTGCTGGTAGTCTTTGGCATAACGAAGCTTACCAAACACAGCAATGACAGTATAGTAATTCGCGCTTCCCGTTTCCCTGACGATTTCGTTTTTTTCTTTATACTGTTTTCCCCACTCGGCTCTGTCTGATTTGATCTGCGCCTTAAGTTCTTTAATCTTGGCCCGCTGTTCTTCTATCAACGACTCTTTTTCATTCATCTTCTCTTCACGAAGCAACAATGCCTGCTGCTGGAAATCCAGCTTTTCTCTTTCCTTTGCAATCAGCCTTTCATAACCTGTCTCTGCTGAATGAGGAACAGCCGAGTTCAGTGATAAAGTTTTTCCTCTTTTCGAAGAAAGTGCCCTGGATATATTATAGCTTAAGCTAATCTGATTGGAT
>JAKSBZ010000063.1 GCA_022360875.1 Cytophagales bacterium
GAAGATTAGTTTAAAATTCTAGTTTTATTGACAAATTTAGATATAAAAAAGGAGATGGTTAAATGAAAATAGCAATATTCCCCGGATTTGGAGGTTGTGGTTATCCAGATATAATAAGTGATAAAATAAAAAATTACGATGATTGGGATACAATGTGGAGAGTTAGAATAGCAGAAATAATAGAAGATATTCCTGATACATATGGAGTAACTGAAGATAATTTTTATGAATGTTTTAGAGATTTTTTTAGCGAGCCTAATCAAAAGAATGTTTTTAAATTTAAAGATAAAATGTTTTTTGTAAGTGAATATAATCATGTTGCAGAGATACAAATAGTAGACATTGACACATCACGACATTGGAAAGTATCTGAATATGATGGAGCAGAAAGTGTACAATATTTCAATGATATTAAGGTTGTAAATAAAATAACTAATGAAAGTGAATGGTAAAGGAGATGAAGTTTTTAAAAATGCATTTGTAGTTGAAGCGGAAGGTTATCACGGTGACATGGATTATGAGGTAAATAAAAAATGCGAATTTGATTTAAATGATAAAAATACCATTAAAGAATTAATATCTTTTGAATTTAAAAATTATTGTTGGAATGATCTAGACACTAAGTATAAGAAGTTTTTTATAGATAATGAGGACTGGAAGGATTATACTAAAAGTTGGGAAGAATTTTTAGAAGATTGGTCTGAGATGCATGATGACGTTATACAATTAAATGATTATTCTCATATTAGGATAAATGGAATAAAATATAGCGACTATACTATTTAATATTTAAATAAAGAAAGAGGTGTTAAAAATGTCAAATAAGAATATTAAAGACACCAAAGGGAATGACATGAAGCAAGCAACAATAGATAACTGTATTAAGTTCTTACAAGAGAATGGATATAAAGTTGAAAAGGAGATTAGATAATGCCTAAGTATTCAGAAACAAACTGTCATGAACATTTGTTAAGATCAGAGGATCTAGGAAAGTGTTGTATGTGTGGTGAACTTATTCATTATATAGATATATTATGTGAAGGAAGA
>JAKSBZ010000044.1 GCA_022360875.1 Cytophagales bacterium
CTGAATAAGCACCCCGTCTCCGGTGTTGAATTGATTCAATACCTGAGTCATGTCCTGAACATCGCCGATTCTTGTGCGGTCAACCGCCGTAATAATAAAACCTTTCTTGATTCCGGCGCTGGCCCAGGCACCTGCCTTAAGATCAGAAACCACAACACCGCCGTCTATGCCCAGCTTGCTTGCCAGACTTTTGGATACATTCTTAAACGTGGCTCCCCGATCCTTGAACATCGACGAAGAAATATTCACAATACCGGTTCGTCCGCTGGCATTTTTCAGCTCCACCTTCACGCTTTTCTTCTTTTTCCCTCTCAGATAGGTAACTGTCACCATATCACCCGGCTTGCGAAGAGCAATAGACTCCTGCAGTTCCGAAACACTGTTTACTTTTTCCCCGTCAACAGCAACGATTACATCCCCGCTTTCAATGCCGGCATTTTTCGCAGCGCCGTCCTCAACTACATCACGCACATATACGCCTTTGTATACACTTAAGTCTTTCTCCTTGGCCAGCTTGGAATTCACAGACTCAATTGTTACTCCTAAGATCGCGCGCTGCACCACGCCGTATTTTTTCAAATCGCTGATCACTTTATGAACAATGGACACAGGCACTGCAAAAGCATAGCCGGCATACGACTGAGTCGGAGAGGCGATCGCCGTATTAATGCCTATCAGCTCGCCGCGCAAGTTCACCAAAGCGCCGCCGCTGTTGCCCGGGTTCACCGCCGCGTCCGTCTGTATAAAGGATTCAATTCCTAATCCGGTCTCGTCAGCCAAAATATTGATGTTACGACCTTTGGCGCTTACAATTCCGGCAGTTACCGTAGAAGTAAGATTGAACGGATTTCCGACAGCCAGCACCCACTCGCCAACCCGCACAGCATCCGCATCACCGTAAGGAATTGATGCCAATCCTTCGGCATCGATCTTCAGCAAAGCCAAATCCGTTCTCGGGTCTGTCCCAATCACTTTGGCCTTGAAGGTACGGTTGTCATTAAGCGTTACGGTAATCTCATTGGCATTGTCCACTACGTGGTTGTTGGTGGCGATATAGCCGTCTTCCGATATAATAACACCCGAACCGGAAGCCTGCGCCCTTGGCATTCTGCTTCGCGGCGTCTGTCTTCTTCTAAAGTTGAAAAACTCTTCCCACGGATCTCTGTACTGATGGTAATTGTACCTGGACTCGTAAAACGTCTTAATGTGCACCACCGCCGGTGTTGTCTTGGCAGCCGCTTCCACAAAATCGATGTTGCCTTGCTGAACTCCTGCCGAACGGGAAATGTTGGTGAACGTAACCTTCGGCATAGTATGCTCAACATCACTAACCGCCGAGTCTTCAGAGGCCGGCTGCGGAGCCGAATAGAAAAACAACCCTCCAAAGGCGACCATTCCGCCGACGCATGCAGAGAATAGCACGACAAAGAATAACTGTTTCTTACTCATATATCTCATTTTTTTAGTTGTCCTGTAAATTAGTTTACTGAGGTAACCCTGAAAATTTATAGGTAGTTTTAAGATTCAATTTTAAAAAAAATATCAAAAATCCTTACGATGTAAAAAGCAGAAACAGTACACAGTTAACATTTTTTAACATGCCCGACATTATCCCTCCTGAAAACAGGCTTCATTCCCAAGGAATTAGGCGCCAGAGGCCCTAAAAAGGCAAATTTTTTCCCAAGCCCCCTTGTTTATTACAAAACACTCGTGCATATTTGCACTCCCGATAAGGGAAAAGCAAAGGACACACGCGTCCTTTCAGTGAAAATTCCTCTTTAGCTCAGCTGGTTAGAGCACCTGACTGTTAATCAGGGGGTCCTTGGTTCGAGCCCAAGAAGAGGAGCCACATCTTGAATAATTCGAGTGTAATAAACACTCCTCTTTAGCTCAGCTGGTTAGAGCACCTGACTGTTAATCAGGGGGTCCTTGGTTCGAGCCCAAGAAGAGGAGCGCAGTTTTTCTGCATA
>JAKSBZ010000009.1 GCA_022360875.1 Cytophagales bacterium
TCAAATACGAAGAGAATTGCTTTTTAGTATGCCTTGTTCCGATAGATTTTCTTTTTGCCTTTTTATCGGAATATCATTCTTTTCATTGCTCGGTTTGCTCTGTAAGACACCGGGTTGGTTAAGATAACATTTCGGACATGTGTTATTGTTTACAGAATGAAGCTGCAGCGGACAGATCAGGGAAAAACTGAGCATGTAAAGAAAATGAGATGATTTTTGAGTGATGTGTTTTCTATTTAAATCTGTGGCTTTAGAGCAGCTCTGGCTGCTTTACAGTCGGGGTTGGCTTTTCTTTAAAAGCTTTGTAAATTGTCGTCCGATCAAAATATTTGAACGTTTAAGCGTTTAATAGCAAAGCGATTTGCAGTTTCGCTTTTTAGTTTACAGGAAGAAAATTACTATTGATATGTCTTTGCAGGTTCTGTTGGTTATAGTTGCCGTGTTTTTGCTTTTCAGAAGGTTTGGTGCTTGGTTTTTTTCCTTGCTTCTCAAGGCTTTTGTAAAAAGCCAGTTGAAAAAAGCGCAGCAGCAGGGTGGCTATAATCCGTTTCAGCAGCATACCGGCTATCAGAACCAGCGTACTCAGAAAGCCCAAAAGGAGGGAGAAATAAACATTGAAGTCCCTTCGGACAGGCCTTCCGGTAAAAAACGCAGGCCCGGCAGTTTTAGCGGCGGCGAGTATGTGGATTTTGAGGAAGTTGAATAACGGCGTATTTTCTTAGCTTTTTTGAGTGCTCAAAGAAGAGACTTTTTTATTTCAGTACCATTCTTTTTGTGTCAATCATTTCATCGTTTGCTATCAGTGAATAAAAATATACGCCCGGAGTATAGCCTGTCAAGTCAATCGCGAGCTTGTGTTCACCTCTCTTATCAATATTTTCAGAATAGAGCACTTTTCCAGAAGTGTCTGTGATGCGGAAGAGGACAGATTTTGCCTTTGCAGACAGGTGCATCCGTATCTCCGTTTTACCGGCAAAAGGGTTGGGGTTGTTTTGGTGCAAGTAGCCAAGCTGATGCGGTTCATTAATACTTTTCCCGGCCCCCAGGCGCACAGTTTGCCTGGAAACCTGGACGAGTGAGTCCAGCCGGGTTTGTAACGGCGTCAGAACAGGACTCAGGTCTATGGTAATTGAGTTGCCGTTTTCTATGGCGATAGTGAATTCATTTCCGTCCAGCCCTGAAGAGGAAAGGCGCTGATCGTCTGTGTTGTCCTTGTAAGCGGACAGATTAACGGTCTGCGTAGAGCCGGTAATTGAAAGTATATTTGTTGATGCGTTCAGTGTCAGGTTTTGGGCATCTGTATTGTCAAGGAACCGGCTCATGTCTACGGATGAGTTGCTGCCTGAAAGGTTGAGGACGTTGCCGGCCATACTGAGCTGCTGGGCGTCGGTGTTGTCCAAAAACGGACTTAGATCTACAGAGGTATTGTCGTTGGTGATACTGAGGATGTTTCCGTTCAATTGCAAGTCCGGGATGTTTAATAGCCCGGAAAGATCCACTGAAGTTTGATCTCCCGTCAGGCTTAGTACCGTACCGTTTAAAGTTAAGTCTTGTGCGTCCGTATTGTCGAGATACGGCGACAGATCGACAGCGGAGCTTGATTGCGACAGGCTCAGCTGGTGAGTTGAGCTGTTAAGGCTAAGATTAATAAATGATTCTTCAGCAAGGCGATTCCAGGAAGAGCCGTTCCAGAGAAAAAGGCCGTTTTCATCGGTGTCGTAAAGCAAGAGGCCTTTTTCTCCGATGCCGGCGCCCATACTCATTCGCTGGCTGGTGCTGAGCCGGTTGAGCAAAAGCCCTTTGTCGGTATCGCCCAGTTCCAGCGATGCCAGCTGGCTCGGTGATATTGTTCCGATTCCCACGCTTACCCGGTTGAGCGCTGTTTCCCCTCCGAGTGCCATGGTGTTGTTGGCACTGACGGTGACCCCGTTTCCTATCCCCACAGAATAGGCTCCGCTGACAGTGCTCCCGGCGCCGATAACTATGGCGTTGTTGTTTCCTCCCGTGCTTCCGTATCCTATTGCAATAGAATTGGAGCCTCCTCCCGAGACGTTTAAGTGGGCGTCAATGCCTAGAATGACATTCTGGCTGTTGTTGTCTTCGGAAAAAGTATCGTTCGAATCGTCGGGGTGGAGGCCTCCCAACACGAGATTTTTTGATCCGGTGGCATTGCCCGATCCGGCGAGCCGTCCCAAGTAAACATTGCTTTCGCCGGTTGTGTTGCCGCTGCCGGCAGAATATCCAGCAAACATATTGTTGACCCCAGTGGTGTTGTATCTTCCGGCATAGCTGCCAAAAAAAACGTTGTGGTTTCCTGTTGAGTTGGTGTGGCCCGCGTAATAGCCTGAAAATAAGTTATAGTTGCCTGTGCTGTTGGAATTGCCGGCCTGCGCGCCGAAAAATGTATTGTAGCTTCCCGTCGTTATATTGAAACCAGCTCTGAAGCCTAAAAGCGTATTGTTGTTTCCTGAAGTCAGTTTGTTGCCCGCTTCTGTCCCAATTAGTGTGTTGTCGCTTCCGGACATGTTGTTTTTCCCTGCACCGTCCCCGATGATCACCGTATTGTTGGAGGTGAGTCCGGTGCGAAAGCCGCTTTCTTCAGCACGATAGGTGGTATTATTAACTTGGCTCCATGTATTTTGCAAGGATAATATAATGATTAACAGGCAGCAGATTATAGCTCTGCTTTTTTTTATCAGTGTAAATGGAGTATTTAGTTCTTCCTGTTTACGTATCATTTTTACATTTTTTTGATTCAGAAAAATTAATCCTAAAGCATAGGTTTGTATACTAACTTATAATTTTTTCTTTGTGTTAAAGAACTATGTGAATAAGTTGGTGAATGGAATTTGGGCAGAGTTTGGATTTTTCATGAGTTGTTTATTCTATTATTGTGTGGTTATCAACAGTGGCACAACGGCTTTAATTTTTTAATAATCGGCGAATGGTTAAATTTCAAGATTTATTATTTCAGCATTATCCTTTTAGTGTCAATCATTTCACCATCGGCCATAAGCGTATAAAAGCAAATGCCGGGTGTGTAATCAGTTAAGTCGGTTTCGAGTTCCAGTTTTCCTCTTTTTATTATTGATTCAGAATAAAGCGTTTTCCCAGAGGTATTTGTGATGCGGAATAGTACGGTTTTGGCCTTGGAAGACAGCTGCATGCTTACCTTTGCTTTTCCGGCAAAAAACGTAAAGGAATTCTTATGGAAATACCCAAGCGGATGAGCTTCTGGGGTGTTGCCTTGTGAATTCCGTTCATTGCTGACTTGTCCGGATACACTGACCAGCGAGTCAATACGGGCATGCATTGATGATAAAATAGGTTCCAGGTCTATAGTAATCGAGTTGCCGTTTTCGATGGTGATGCTTAGTTCATTGCCAGTCAAATTTGCAGAGGAAATACGCTGGCGGTCTGTATTGTCTTTGTAAGGGGATAAGTCGACAGCATTTGATGAGCCGGAAATTGAAAGGATATCCGCTGATCCATCAAGCGAAATATTCTGATGGTCTGTATTGTCGAGAAATTGGTTCATGTCCACCAGTGAATTGTTTCCTGAAATGCTGAGCACGTTTTCGCTCATTGTCAGTTGCTGAGCGTCTGTATTGTCATAGTATGCGTTTAAGTCGACATTTGTATTGTCGCCTGTGAGGCTGAGGGTGGTTCCCGTTAAGTGTAAATCCGGAGTATAATTGCTTGTCAGCCCGGAAAGGTCCACTGGAGTAGGGTCTCCTGACAGTCTTAGCTCCGCTCCGCTTAAAGTTAGGTCCTGTGCATCCGTGTTGTCGATATATGCAGCCAAATCAATATTGGAATTCGACTGTGGTACGCTTAATTCATGTGTTGAGTTGTTGAGAGACAGATTAACAGATGAGTGGTCAATAATGTTGTTCCAGGCTGTGCCGTTCCAAAGATACAGGCTGTTTTCGTCGCTGTCATACATTGCGAGAGCTTCTTCACTGGCGCCAGCGTTCATGCCTGTTCGCTGAGATGTGTTCAGCCGGTTGAGCAAAAGCCCTTTGTCAGTATCAGCCAGCTCCAGTGAAGCCGTTTGGCTCGGCGAAACTGTTCCGATCCCCGCGCTTACCCGGTTGAGCGGGCTGTTGCCTCCCAGAACAAGAGTATTGTTTGCAGAAAGTGTGATTCCGTTTCCTATTCCTGCTGAGTAGGCTCCGTTAACTGTGCTTTCGGCTCCGATGACAATTGTGTTGCTGCCGCCTCCTATGCAGCCGTATCCTATCGCAATGGCATTTGATGCTCCGCCGGAGACAATTATGCGGGTGTTCACGCCCAAAACAACATTTTGGTTGTTGCCGTCTTCGGAAAAAGTATCGTTGGTATTGCTGGAGTGGAGACCGCCCACTGCGATGTTTTTTGTGCCGGTGACGCTGCCGGAACCGGCTATTCTTCCTATATATATATTGTTGCTTCCGGTTGTGTTGGCATGTCCCGATGCATACCCGGCAAAAATATTATTACCGCCAGTTGTGGTGAATTGACCAGAGAAAGAACCCAAATATATGTTGCTGCTGCCTGTTGTGTTGTTGACGCCTGCAAAATATCCGAGAATTATATTATGTTCGCTTGTGTTGAGGTCATAGCCGGATAGCGGGCCAATGCAGATATTATAGCTCGCTGAAGAAACAATGTTGCCGGCTCTGTACCCAAATATAATATTGTTGCTTCCTGAAGTTAGATCTTTTCCTGATGCGGCCCCAACTACAGTGTTGTTGTTGCCGGACATGTTGTTTCTTCCGGCAAAGTCGCCGATGAGAACGGTATTGCTGGAAGTAAGTCCGGTGGGGGTGCCGCTGCCTTCAGCGCTGTAGGTCGTGTTGTTGGTTTGGGAGAATGTGCTGTAAAAGGGGAGGAGAGTTGTCAGCAAACAGCAGAATAGAGTTTTTCTTTTTTTTAGCAGTGAAAAAATGGTCTTTTTATTTAGTGCTATCGCCATATCAATTCTTTTGATTTTTTTAAATAAATCCCGAAGCATAGGTTAGTATGCTAACCTGTAGATATTCTTTTTGTGTTGAAAAGTCGCCGATTATATTTGCTTGCATTTGATAGTTATTCGCAGCCATCCAAGATGTTGCTGTTTTCGGATTCATATTTTGCTTTAAGCAGTGCTGGGAAGAATATTTACAACAAAACAGCGCATTAGACTAAAAAGCGTCTTCAAAATGCACGATTTCCAGTTTGGGTGAGAAAGTGACAGCGATGATGTCGTAGCGTATATCCCCCGCCCAGGGGTGCTGCTCCAGGTAGCAGGCGGCGACTTCCCATATTGCCTCCTGCTTGCGGAAATCAACAGAGGCTTCCGGGTAGCCAAAATGGTTGTTCTTGCGGCTTTTTATCTCCGCGAAAACCAGCAGCTGCTCTTTAGACACAATCAGGTCAATTTCTTTTCTTCCGTATCGGTATTGCTTTTCTAGAAGCGAAAATCCTTTGCTTTTCAGATAGTTAAGTGCGATTCGTTCTCCCCGGTCTCCTGTAGTTTTGGTTGATTCTTTTTTTTGGATCATTTCCTTATCTTTGCGTTTGAACATTACAGCAAAAGCAACCAAAAATGAATCCTGTTATTAACAAGAAAGTAAGATTTCTGCCCTGGGGAAAGGTGGGCTACGAGGAAGCCTGGAACCGGCAGGAGGAGCTCTTTAAAGGAACGGTGGATATAAAAATCGCTAACCGGAAAAGAAGTGCGCAGGAGCAGGAAGCAACACCGAATTATCTTGTATTCTGCCAGCATCCCCATGTCTATACGCTGGGGAAAAGCGGCAATCAGAATCATCTGCTGCTGAACAGTGCGCAGCTGAAGGATAAAAACATCGAGTATTTTCCCATAAACCGCGGCGGAGATATTACATATCACGGACCGGGGCAGCTTGTGGCTTATCCGCTGCTGGATTTGGAGAATTTCTTTACTGACATACATAAATATCTGCGTCTGCTGGAGGAAGCTGTGATATTGACCTGCGCGGATTACGGACTGGAAGCCGGACGGATCGACGGGTTGACGGGCGTTTGGCTGGACTTTAAGGAAAAGAAAAATCCCAGAAAAATCTGTGCTATGGGCGTGAAAACCAGCCGCTGGGTAACCATGCACGGGCTGGCGCTGAATGTGAACACGGATTTAAGTTATTTTGGCAATATTGTTCCCTGTGGCATAACCGATAAGGCTGTGACTTCGCTTAAACAGGAGCTGGGTCGGGAAATAGATTTTAGAGAAGCAGAAGAACGTTTGAAAGGCCATATAAAGGAATTGTTTGAAATGGAATTGGCGGAAGAAGAAATAAACGCATGAAGAAGGATATTGAAAAGAAAGAAGTAACGGGTGTTAGGGTGGCAATAGCCAAAACCAGAAATCCGGAAGGTGAATGGGTATGGGATGCCTATCTGATCAATTGCAACAGCTACGATTTGGAAAATGTCATTGTGGCGTCGAAGGGCTATACGATACGCGGCGGAAAAGAGATGGAGACATCTACGTTGCGCCATATGTTTAAAGAACTGAAAGCAGGAGCTTACGCGAAAATTGAACCTGTGAATCCGGAAGTGTTTTCTCTGACCAATGAATACTGGGTGAGCTTTTTCTGCGAGGAGGGTTTTCTGGACAAGCGCTTCATTTTTCCTGAAGAAATCTGCCAGGACCGCTTTCTGGTTGATATTTCCGAAATAGGTTTGCGGGGCGTTTACAGTATGAACTAGATTTGAAATTTTTTTATCGACCGTGAATTAGCGCACAGCCGGCGAACATAATCGGACGGAGTTTGGAACTCGTTCGGTCCGATTATGCTTGGCTTTCATTTAAGCAATTGTTCAAAAGTGATTAAGCGCCATTTAAAAGCAAATCAATTGAAAATAACCACTTTTGGAAATAATAATTAGCACGAAGTGCTTAAAATCTGAAACTCACTCCGCCGACAAGGCCAAGACTTCCGGCATCGAAATAATAGTCCGTTGCAAGGTTGAGGGTTAGCCGGTCGTCAAGCGGTATTCTGTATCCCGTGCCCGCGCTGAAGTCTACTTCGCCAAGAAAAAGCGCCCGAGCCCGCAGATACCATGAAGGATCCAGATAATATTTTGCGCCAACTGTAAGGTTGGCTGTGCCTCCCCAGATCTGAAACCCGGCATTTGCCGCCAGATTGTCTTGTATAAAGTAGTCGGCGTCGGCATTGAGGATAAATCTCGAATAGTTGCCGAATGTGAACCCGGCATAAGCGTTGATGTCAAAATCGCTGATGCGAACTGATTGCTTTCGTTTTTGGGCGAACAGCTGGGAAAAGGACAGGAACAGCAGCCCTGCTGTAATAAAAAAATACTTCTTCATGTTCATCTACACGTTTATTTGTTTGTTTTCATTTTCTTTAGTTCCGCTAACTCGTCGCGGTATTTTGCAGCCATGATAAAGTCAAGGTCCTTGGCGGCCGCTTCCATTTTTTTCTGAACTTCCTTAATAAGCTTGCCGATGTGTTCGGCATCCATGTACTGCACCACAGGATCAGCCGCTACTGTTGCGTGCTCACTCTCCACATAATAGTTGACGTGTTCTTTTTTAGAGTCAGCGACTTTGGTTTGTTCCAGCACTTCTTCTCTGGATTTGCGCACTGTGGCCGGCGTGATGCCGTGCGCTTGGTTGTATTCCGTTTGCAGCAGTCTTCTGCGCTTGGTTTCGTCGATGGAGACCCGCATCGAATCGGTGACCTTGTCCGCGTACATGATCACCTTGCCGTTTTCATTGCGCGCCGCGCGCCCTATGGTTTGTATGAGGGACTTTTGGTTCCGCAGAAATCCTTCTTTGTCCGCATCAAGGATGGCAACTAACGACACCTCGGGCAGATCCAGTCCTTCGCGCAGGAGATTTACGCCTACTAGTACATCGAATACGCCCAGGCGGAGTTCTCTTAGAATTTCTACCCTATCAAGAGTTTTGACTTCCGAGTGGATGTAGCGGCATTTTACGCTGGCTTTTTCCAAAAATTTTGTCAGTTCCTCGGCCATGCGCTTGGTGAGCGTTGTGACTAATATGCGTTCGTCTTTTTCGGTGCGCTGATTGATCTCCTCGAGCAGGTCGTCGATCTGATGCAGCGTTGGGCGCACGACGATTTCCGGATCCAGCAAGCCTGTAGGACGGATGATCTGCTCGACGACCACTCCTTCGGATTTGCGAAGCTCGTAGTCTGCAGGAGTAGCGCTGACGTAGATAATCTGGTTTACCAGGTTTTCAAATTCTTCAAATTTGAGCGGGCGGTTGTCCAGCGCCGAAGGCAAACGGAATCCGTATTCCACCAAATTGGTTTTCCGGGCGCGGTCGCCGCCCCACATGGCGCGAATCTGAGGCAGCGTGACGTGGCTTTCGTCAATAAATATCAGATAATCTTCGGGAAAGTAGTCCAGCAGACAGAATGGCCGGTCGCCGTGTTTTCGCCTGTCGAAGTAGCGCGAATAGTTTTCGATTCCCGAGCAGTAGCCAAGCTCGCGCATCATTTCCATATCCATCTCGGTGCGCTCCTGGATTCGCTTGGATTCTTCAACTCTTCCCTCGTGATCAAAAAATTTGATCTGTCGAACCATGTCATCCTGAATTTCATGGATGACTTCATGCAGCGTGTTTTTGTCGGTTACA
>JAKSBZ010000008.1 GCA_022360875.1 Cytophagales bacterium
TGATAGCAGTTTTCCCAGTGCATCTTATACGACTCTCTCATACTCTTTTGTCAGATTGTTAAACCTGGTTAAAGCGAGCTTCATACTCTGGAGCCGGTGTTCCGGCTGCAAAGCCAGGCACTCTTTAGCCAGATCCAGAAACTTCAGCAGGTGATGCTTATGCCTTGGGGTTGGCAGCTGAAGAGAGGAATCAATATTTCGCATCTTTGAAATCGTGGTAAAACTGCGCAGAGGTTTTTCAGGGTTATCCTGTTGTAATAGATGATGGCAGGAGGAAGCTCGACAAAGATGCATTCTGCAGCGCTGATGATTGGTCCAGGACTTCCAGATACATTCGCCATAAACGAGGCTGTATAGAATCACTCCCCAGCTATAAATATCCACCCCAAAGGACGCCGTATTGCTTAAGAGGTTATCCGGGGCTGAGTATAAGTGACCAACACATGGTTGCAGGTTAATGAGCACGCCCCTGAATAGAACCGGGATATCTTCGGGGGTTATGTCCCTGTTTGGATTGTTTGCTCCCTGGTTTAAGGAAGACCCAAAGTCTGCAATATATCCATGGCTATCTGAATCCAGCAGAATGTTATTAGATGACAGGTCTTTGTGCACGACATGCAGTCTGTGGAGATAGATCAACCCTTCAGCGATTTCTCTCACCAGCCTAAGCCGCACTGGACAAGTGAGGGCCAATCCGCCCTTGAAGGCGTCTGCCAGTGTTTGCTTTTTTCTGGGCAAAAGCAGGAATGTTCGGTTTGTAAAGTATCCATATCCCGGGCACTCCAGAATGGCAGGATGCTTGAGTTGAAACTGAAACTGAGCCTCGTTGAGAAAAGCAGCTGCGCTAAACTCATCCTCTTCGCTGTTGTATTTAACCACAAACTTTGAAGCATCATTATCTGGGAATGGACTTTTGGCGGCTACAATTCGGCCATAGCTGCCAGATTGGTTATACGAGAATCTTTTCTTCTCGGTGATGGCAATCACACTCTCGTTAAGAATGAGTTTTATCTTTGAGTGAGGCAGTTTCTGGTATTTCCTGCACATTAGTTTCACCCGGGTGCCTGTGGCCTTTCCCTTTCCTGGCAGAACAAAGCTGCTTGCCGTCCCTTTGACTGGATACAAAGACACACCGGCTTTTTTCTTCTTTTTTGGGACAGGCAATTCCCCTTGAGAGTTTGCTGCAGCTCTTGGTCTTTTCAGGCCTGCTTTGATGGATTCAGCGTACATATTCCTGGCTTGACTTCAAAAAAACAGTTCATAGTCTTCAGTGAGGCTGGGGTGATCAATAACAGGCTGGTCAGGTGTTCTTTCTATGGTGTGATTTCGGTTGGTGTACAGTTGTAGTGGTCTATGATTATCCCCCTGCATAATGGGGAAGAGTTATGGGTCTCACTCAGCGCTGTTTATTCTGTTCTTTATTGAAGCTATTTCTTTTTCTGGGCGTGCTTCTTGCCGCAAAAGCCGTTTTTGCAGCTGCCTATTTTAGTGTTTATTACATTGGTCCAGAACAACTGACAGGAGGGAGGCGATTACCATCTTTTGACGATGGGGTGCAGATAGGGCAGGCATCACTGGAAGTAACGGACCATGATCAAGATCCACAATATCAACATATGACTCTCTACCACGATATACCATCGGAGCTTCCTGTTAGGAAACAGGTGCATCGGGCCAGATCCTACGCTGTTCACAGAGATCAGTGGTCCTGGCGCCAGGAGATTTATACAGATAATCACAGCCAGGATAAACCTCAAACAGTGCAGGACTATTCCGGGCAGATTCATGAAGATGACAGGAGTAAACGACGAACCCGTTACATCTTTAACCAGGCAGGGCAGAAAGAATTGGACAAGTGTGTGGTCAACCTTCCACAGCTGAGCTGTTTCGATATTAACAAAGCTGTTTCAACCCTAACGAAAAATGATGAGCTGGTTGAGCTGGCTTTGTGGGATCCTTCTTCTGATCATTATATCAATGCCTGGGTTGGCTATTCTTTTGAAGGCGAGGCGAAAGAACGCATAAAGTATCTCGCGTTTTTTGAAGTAGAAACAAATAATGTTGTTGGTGGAGTTCAGGTTGACTATTCGAAACAGGAGAGAGGAGAGCTGATCA